>DATCWN010000141.1:0-9590 GCA_036566285.1 Hanamia sp. | reverse complement strand
TGAGGCCTGATATCAAACCCGGCAATCAATTCGTCAAACAGTGCTACTGGCTCCAATTCATCGGTTGGAAAATTTAATGTCAATACTTCGCCCTCTCTCGTTACCGTTAGTATTCCGCTTTTCAGGGAATGAAAGTGAATTATATTTCCATTGTGGTTTTCGTGATTAAATAAAACAAAAGCTGCCGCTAAAGTTGCGTGGCCGCAAAGGTCCACTTCAACAGCAGGTGTAAACCATCTTATCTGGTATTGATCGCCTTGCCTTACATAAAATGCCGTTTCAGCAAGGTTATTTTCCATGGCTATTTTTTGTAAAAGGTCATCACTCAACCATTGGTCAAGCGGACAAACTGCTGCCGGGTTTCCTGAAAAAACTTCATTAGCAAAGGCGTCTATCTGATATATTTTCTGTTTCATTTGAATCATTTGTCGTTGATGGGTCTATTTCCCATGTATCCCTATTTCACTACATCATCAAACATTTTCCCCGCCCTGATATGCGATTCAAAAATCACTGTGTGAAGCCGGTTTTCCCAATGTTTAAATGATGCTGGTGTAATAGGCATCCTCAAAATTAATTAATTATAAACTGGAATAGGGGTTTTAGGTTGAAGGTTAATGGTTGTAGGTTGAAGGTTGAAAGTTGATGGTTTATGGTTGATGGTTTATGTAAACATCTTACGCGATAGAGCGGGGGCAAGAGTATTTTCTTATTCAAACATTCTAAGGAACAGCACAAAGCATTATCCCGTATGCCTTGCAGGTAACGGTAGGGCTACCACCCTGTTTCTCAGGCTCATAACCTGCAGGGGATTGCACCTTTCCTTGTTTTGAGTTTCTTCCAGTTCCCTCATAAGCTCAATGTTAAGTTCCTGTTCCCATGCATTCTGCTTACGATAAGCAAGTTCCCTTGTCACAAAGGTTTTCCATTCTACGTAGTTGTAATCACACATAATTTCTCCAAACCTGATACCGTCCACGCCAAATGCTATGACATGAGGGCTGTTATTTCTTTCAACTAACTTAAGGGTACAGTACATGCCTTTTCTAAAAAAGGCTTTTACAATATCAATGGGATTGGAAAGGTTGAGGCCAAGCCGCTCATTGTATCTTTTAAAAAAGTGCGATGTAAAGCCTGACAGCATCCCGTCTATTCCCGGACAATAAGCCCTGAGCCCCTTATCACTATAATAATATATCACACCCAAAAAACAAATGTTTTCTGTTCCGCTATATTTTTTTATGCCAGGGGCTTTATGCATGAAGATGATCCAGTTGTTTTTACCTGCTGTTTTTATTTCGTATTCTTTGGGATACATGTCTTCCTTAGGTATCCTGCGCTTTCTTCTTTCGCGGTCGTATTCAGCGCCCAGCCGCAGAAGGGTGGTGCTATAAATTTTATTGTATTCACTTTTTATCTGGGCAGCTATTTCCTGGTGATTCATTGCGGGAACTAACATAACAAAGAGTTTTACACAGGTATAACGTCTTTTTTTTTAAAACTTATATGTTCATATAAAAAAAAATGGGTTCTATCATCTCCTTCACCTGGTTTTTTCTGTTACATACCAATGGATTGCCCTTCGTGGCAAGCTACGCACAACTCTAATGCTAATCCCTCGTGGTGTTCGTAAGAGGGAATCTAATGCAGATATTCACGCCTTCCCTTCAAAAAGCAGATTTGCCTATTTCATACACTATCCATACACTATCTATGCTTGAGCTATACTTAAGGTATGGAGGAGCTACACTTCAATATACCGATTTTTTGGGATGTCTTGTACTGTATTTCTCCTATCTCAATATAACTCTTTCGCTTTATTGCAAATAGGTCTGTATTGATTATCAGTACATATATTTATTGGTTTATAAAGCTAATCAACATTTTATATTCCGGACATTTCGGTTCGTGCAGACACTAACCGAGGGAAGGGGAAGGGATACATGTGGGTAAATTCGCGGGTGCTTTTTGTAAAGCTTGCACAGTTTTTGTAATGTAAATATTGACAGAATTTTTATCAATGCTACATTCCAGGAGATGTCAGACTGAAAAAAGCCTTTAAAGGCGAAAATCATATCCTTTAATGAAAAGCAATTCTTGCTTAACAGCGTCTATATCCTACCATTCTTTTTAAAAACAATATTGCTGGCAAGATTACCCTTGAATCTCATGAATTGATTAAGATCCGCGCTTTTTGGTTGGTCTTAGTGTTTAAAATCAAAATAGTCAGAATTATTTTTTAATTGATAACATTCAAACAAATAGCATGAAAAAGCAAGTAATGATAACCCTGTTGCTGGGGTTACTTCTGGGCTCAACACAGCTTTCAGCCCAGGACATGGATTCCGTAATAACCCTGCCAACGGTTATTGTTTCTTCAGGAACTACAGTTAGCGCCGAAGTTGATAAAGCGTTTAAGAAAACATTCCCCGATGCCGAAAACCTGAGATGGTATACTCTGGACAAAAATTACCTGGCCAAATTCATTGAAAATGATTTGAATCACCAGGCACTGTTGTCAAAAAAAGGCCGTCTGAAATACGATATCACCTATGGAGGCGAAAGCCAGCTTCCCCAGGACATTCGTCAAAAAGTAAGTGATTCTTATAATGATTATAAAATAACCAGCGTGGCTAATGTAAAAGAATCCGGCCGCAGTATATGGGTTATTAATCTGGAAAGCTTAAAGAATCTTGTAGTGGCACGGGCTGAAGACGATGTTTTTGAAGAGGTGGCAAAAGTGAGTAGAGCAAACTAAAATTATTATTTCTCAATCCGGGGTATATAATTCATTACGATAAATTGTCACCATAGTTCAGTGTGTCACGAATGAATAGGACTATAGCTGTCTTCAAGGCCAGATAAAGCTTTTTTCTTCACGGTAATTTCCCTTGTGTGATTGTCCAAGGCAGTAAAATGATGAACGATAGTGGTAGTCTACCGGTAAGAAGGTATATTGGTTTGCGTATTGGTATTCACCTGGTTATAAAACGAAGGATAGTTGCTTCTTTCCACACTTATGCTGCCGGAAACAGAAAATGTTTTGGCATCATTAACATACATTAGCCCCATAGATGCCGCGGAATACATAGACAAATTGCCCGGCTGGTAAAAACCGTTGTAGGTATTCATTTTATTAAGGCCTGTAGTAAAAGCGCGGTTAAAATTAATATAGGTGGGTGCTGCCGTGATGCCGGCAAATGCATACAGGTTATTCGTAAGCCTGTGGTTTAGCTGAAAGCTTATGGGAGCGGCAACAAAAGAGGCGCCACTACCGCGGAAGAAACTATAGCCTGCAGTAATACCCGTGTAACTGGTTACAAACCATTTTTTGGGAGCTACGCTATCGTACTTGTTTTTGTGAGCGGCAAAGGAATTGCCATACATATTATTTTGAAAGCTGCCCGGTATCGTTTGTGCCTGCAGGGGAGTTGCAAAAGCCATTACAATAAATAGGAGTATTATACGCATGCTGAAAATTACGGTATAAAAGTACGGGTTATTGAGTTAATGGAAAAGCAACTTTGACAATCAGGAAAAATGTACAGTTATTAACTAAGGTTAGATTTTCCGTAAGATGATCGCCTGGTTAATAAGAAATTCAAACGCTGCATTCAGTTTGTCATTTCCTCTCCATTAGCTTTACGGAACAGTTAAGATAAAAGTTGTCATTTTTAGTCGGGGAATCCTTATTTTTCTGTCAACTCCTGCTTTATATTTTCCCGACTTATATTATGAAACAAGTGCTGCCGGGCAAAAGATTAAAATGTTATTTATTCAACAGTTTTTCATGAAAACACAATCCGGCTCAGCTTTCGGCGGTCCGTACAACGGAATACCGCAACCCCCCTAATTAATTTCCCCCCTCCTTATATCATCCTCCTATTTCCCTCGTAAATGATTGTTCCTCTGCGTTACCTATGCGTTAATTAACGCACAGGTAACGCAGAGGAAGCGAAGGAAGTAATAAGCAGATAATGTGGAATATATTATCAATCAAAACCAAATGAACCATGGCAATAGGGATGTAACCGGCACCGTGGGCAATACGGTGCTGTACCGGAGAATGGGGAAAAGTTGCTCCCGCCTAAAACCCTCAGGTAAAGCAATCAGCTGCCACCCAAATAAGAAAGAAGATAAAAGGAGGTATAAGTTTAAATGGAATAAGTTAAATTTACACTTTTAAAACCTTATAAATAGAACTGCTTTTATGAAAATAATTTTGCTTGCTTTAGTTTTTGGTTTAACCATAATGGTTTCATCCTGCGACTCCTCTACTCATGAGAATAGTCCCGTCACAGCCTCAGATTCAGCCCTGGCGCCAGTGGAGACTCAAACGGCTAACAGTGATTACCAACCTGCTTTTGCGGGGCAGACCCGCATTGCCGGAGTCAAAACAACTACCGCCTATGAAAGCAAAATATTGAGTGAGGGATTAAATCAACCCTGGGGTATCACCAGCCTTCCGGATGGCAGATTTTTAATTACTGAAAAAGCAGGCAACATGCGTATTGCTTCGCAGGATGGAAAACTGAGTGCGCCCATAACCGGCTTGCCTAAGGTAAATAGCGACGGGCAGGGAGGTGTATTAGGACTCACCCTGGACCCCGACTTCACCAATAACCGAATGATTTTCTGGACATTTTCTGAAAACACACCACAGGGAAGCATGACAGCAGTGGCCAAAGGAAAATTGTCAGCAGATGAAAAGACGATCGAAAAGACCCAGGTCATTTACCACGCTACCCCGGCTCACAAAAGCACGTTTCATTATGGTTCAAGAATACTGTTTGATAAAACCGGGAATATCATTTTTAGTACGGGCGAGCGGGGTGATAATGTAACCAGGCCACAGGCCCAATTTTTGAATTCTTCGCTTGGAAAAATTATCCGTATTACACCTGATGGAAAAGCGGCTCCCGGCAATCCTTTCGAAAACAGAACCGATGCCCGGCCCGAATTATATTCTTATGGTCATAGAAATGTGCAGGGACTTGCCATTAACCCCGCTACCGGCGATCTTTGGGAAACAGAGTTTGGTCCTCGCGGCGGCGATGAAATCAACCTCATTGAACCGGGAAAGAATTATGGCTGGCCCATCATTACCTATGGAATAGAATATGCAGGTCCCAAAGTGGGAGACAGCATTCAGCAAAAAGAAGGCATGCAACAGCCGGTGTATTATTATGACCCGGTGGTATCACCAAGCGGCATCACATTCTATAGCAGCGATGTCATTCCGGAATGGAAAAACAATTTATTCATCTCCACATTAAGTGGCATGCACATAGCACGGTTAATAATTAAAGATAATAAGGTGGTGGGAGAAGAAAGGCTGCTTGCAGATAAAGCACAGCGTTTCAGGGATATAACCCAGGGTAAAGATGGCGCGCTCTATGCCATTAGCGACCAGGGAAGATTATACAGAATTGGGAAATAACATTTCTTATTCGGTCGTTATCTATATTATTAAGGGAGTTCAAGGGCAACTTCACCACCGCCGTTTTTACGGCTTCTTTGGCGATAGTCCCTTTGTCTGTGGTATCCCGACCAGGGGCTGTCGTAATGGCTGTGGCTCGTGGCTTTGAAGCAAATGCTTCGCCAACTGCTGAATTTGCCCGTTGCTATCATTCGTTAGGAATCTCTTTCTTTAAAAGGTATTTCTTTCCCCTGGCATCTACTTTAAAACAAACCCATAAGACAGGGTGTTTTTTTAGCAAATCCTGCTTCAAGGCAACCGTAAAAACCACATCTTTCTTGCAGAGTTCTTGCTGAACCCTTGCTAACACCTTGCTAAACTCTGCAACGTGCCTGCAACAATCCAGCAAGAAGGTAGCTGGAGGGTACGAACCAAACAGCAGGGAAACAGGGCTAACCCTGGAACAAGGACTCCGGTTTTTTAAGGTTTCAGCTTTACAAACCTATCCTGGGCCAACGTGTGTTAATGTTTCTTTTGATTCAATTCAAGGGGGGCGGGCTTTAAGAGGACATAAAAAAACAATTTCAGAATGCGGCCCTACGCTACCTTTGTTTTTTTTAAAACCAAATAAAATGGCTGAAGATCTTTTAGTAGCAAAAGGAACCAAAGAGGAGCAATACAAAACATTATTGCCGCAAATAAAAGCACTGATTAGCGGTGAAACGGATTTGATTGCCAACATGGCGAATATCACCGCGGCATTGAAGGAACAATTTGATTGGTTGTGGGTTGGTTTTTATCTTGTCAAAGATGATGAGCTTGTGTTAGGGCCATTCCAGGGGCCGATTGCATGCACCCGCATACAAAAAGACAAGGGTGTTTGCGGCGCCAGTTGGGCACAGGAAAAGACATTGATTGTTCCGGATGTTACCCAATTTGCCGGACATATTTTTTGCAGCAGCTTATCAGTTTCAGAGATCGTAATCCCTGTTATTCGCAACAATAAAGTACGTGCCGTGCTCGACGTGGATAGTAGCCAATTATCAACTTTTGATACAACCGATCAGCGCTTCCTGGAAGAGATCGCCGGATGGCTGCAGATAGACGCTGAATAAGGTTCGTTGTCTCCAGAGAGCCCTGAAAGGGCGTTATCTGCTAACATAGGGCGCAGCCCTATGTTCCTGGTGAAGAGATGTCACTTTCACGAAGGGCTGCTTCACGAAGGGCTGCACCCTTCGTTGATGTATAACGCCCTTTCAGGGCTGCTTCTATGTCTATACAGAAACTTTTCTTTATTGCAACTTTCACTTAATCCCATACATACCTTTCATCATATTCCATGTTGTATCTTTTAAGAATGGCCCGGTATTCATTCTGAAATGAAATAGTGCGGTGATGCTCTTTCTGGTTAGCAATATAGGCTATTACTTTATCTGTCTCTGATGGATTTACAGAAAAAGCGCCATAACCATCCTGCCAATAAAAGTTTTCAAGATAATCTGCTTTGGTTTTAAACCATTTAGAAGAATGGGATTTCACTTCTTCAAGCAATTTCATTAATGCTATCTTTTTAGACAGCATGCACAGTATGTGTACATGATCTGTATAACCGCCTATTTTTAGAGGATGACATTCCATTCGCTTGCAGATGCCTCCGAGGTAAGCATGAAGTTCATCTTCCTCCGGGGGATGAATGAGGTGCTCGCGGTATTTGGTACTGAACACGAGATGGATATAATTTTTTACGAGTGATTGAGACATAATAATTTCGTTTGTGTTGTTAAGCTGCTAACGTTAAGCGAAGGGCTGCTATTAAGTTGTTACCGTTAAGCGAAGGGCTGCGCCCTTCGTTAGCATATAGCGCCCTTTCAGGGCTTTCTGAGCGTTTTGATTAATGAATTACGAATGCCTGTTCTTAATTGCCTGCTTGTTTCTGAGTTCAAAAATAAGGCTTTGTTCTATTCGTTTTATTGGTGAGGCAGTCACACTTATCCTATGCTAGAAACACAACAAAAGCGCTACTTAAATGCGTCCTTTCAATTTTAAATTAAAGGATCGATTTAGAGCTACGAATCATGCAGCTTACTTTAAAACTATGCGATGGGAAGTCAAACTATTATTTTATTTAGCCATCTCGCCATAACATTATTTTTTAAAACCCATATAACTTTTGGGTGCCTGGGAATACCTGAGAAACTTCCTTGAAGCATTTTCAGTAAGACTTCAACAGAAAGCTTTTAAAATTTGCATAATTTTTTATCAAAAACAAATTGTTGAATTAATATTAAATAACTTTAAGGAAAACAATTTGTATGCAACATAAAATAATAAAGTTGACTCTTACATTTGTTCTATTATGTTCATTGCAAGGGTTTTCACAGACTACTGAAAAATCAGAGCATCCATTACTGGATAAATACTATCCCCGAAATACCGATACTCCTAAAGCCGCTACCACTCAAATAAATCCGGAGACTGAAACAAAACCCGCACCTACTATTACCAACACAGTGGTACCTGCAACACCAACGGCACCTGCTATAACAACAACGGTGGCGCCTGCAGTGCCTACCGCTCCTGTTATGCCTGCCACCGCGGAACCTGCTGAGGTACCAACTGGTATTTCATCTGTAACAACGCCTACTGTAACCGCTCAACCTGCCATGACTACTACCACCACTACTATTAATAAGCCAACTATGGTGGCGCCAAAGATTCCTACACAGAAAATTTCATCTCAACCCCCGCCTCCCCCATACAGGGATACCCGGCTTGGAAGCAGTACTAAACAATACGATACCTGGGAAAAGAATAGCAATGGCGCAGGCTCCGTTACCACAAGTCCGAAAGGTTAAAATGGCTTGTCTTTTACTTATTTATCTTTTAAAAAAATACAGTGGCATCTAAATTGGTATTCGTTAAAATAAAATTCACTTAAATTTACGCTATCATTAATTGTCTAAATACATAGTATTATGAAAGTAATTTTGCTTGGACTGGTCTGCGGTTTATCTGTAATGACTATATCATGTAGCTCATCCTCCCGTAAAGAAGCGGTTACTGTTACTCATTCAGATTCTACTTTGAAACCAGTAGAAACTAAAGCACCTAACAGTGATTACAAACCCGCTTTTGCCGGACAGACGCGGATTGCAGGGGTTAAAACCGCCGCCGCATATAAAGGCACAGTATTAGGTGAGGGATTGAATCAGCCCTGGGGGATTACCAGCCTTCCGGATGGCAGGTTTTTAATTACCGAAAAAGGAGGCACCATGCGAATTGCTTCACAGGATGGAAAACTGAGCGCAGCTATTACAGGCATACCTAAAGTAAATAGCGGCGGTCAGGGCGGATTATTAGGCCTGACTCTTGATCCTGACTTTACCAGCAACCGGATGGTTTACTGGGTATTTTCCCAAAGTAATCCGGATGGAAATCTGACGGCAGTTGCTAAAGGCAAATTGTCGGCTGATGAAAAAACAATTGAGAATGCACAGGTGATTTACCGGGCAACTCCCGCACATAAAAGCACTGCACATTATGGAGGACGGATACTTTTTGACAAAACAGGAAATATTATATTCAGTACCGGCGAGCGTTCCGACCTTGAAACAAGGCCACAAGCCCAGTTTCTGAATTCTTCACTCGGAAAAATTATTCGTATTACACCCGATGGAAAAGCTGCGCCCGGCAATCCCTTTGAAAACAGAAGCGATGCCCGGCCTGAATTATATTCTTATGGCCATAGAAATGTACAGGGGCTTGCCCTTAATCCCGCTACAGGCGACCTTTGGGAAACAGAGTTTGGCCCACGCGGCGGCGATGAAGTAAACCTCATTAAACCTGGAAAGAATTATGGCTGGCCTACCATTACTTACGGAATAGAGTATGCAGGCCCCAAAGTGGGAGAAGGCATTCAACAAAAAGAAGGAATGGAACAGCCGGTGTATTATTACGACCCGGTAATATCTCCCAGCGGCATCACATTCTGTAGCAGCGATGCCATCCCTGAATGGAAAAATAATTTATTCATTTCCGCATTGAGCGGTATGCACATAGCGCGATTGGTAATTAAAGACAATAAAGTAGTGGGAGAAGAAAGACTGCTTGGGAAAGAATCACAACGTTTCAGGGACATTACCCAAGGTAAAGACGGCGCCCTCTATGCCGT
>DATCWN010000113.1:0-3004 GCA_036566285.1 Hanamia sp. | reverse complement strand
AAATAGTTCCTTGTCCCAAAAATTCAATTCCTTCAAGGGTGCGGGCCTCCTGGTCAAAAATATCTATGAAGCCTTTTCCTATAATCTTTCTTTTTTCTTCCGGGTCTGCTTTGCCTGCCAGCTTTGTATAAAAATGTTCTTTGGCATCAACGCCTTTTATATTTAATCCAATGCTTTTGCACGATTCAATTACCTGTTCAAATTCATTTTTGCGTAGTACACCGTTGTCAACAAAAATTCCATAAAGATTTTTACCAATAGCCCGGTGAATTAAGGTAGCTGCTACAGTAGAATCTACGCCACCGCTTAAAGCCATAATAACTTTTTTATTACCGATTTGCTTTTTTAGAGAAGCGACGGTGTCATTTACAAAATGTGCAGGAGTCCAGTCGCCACTACATTTGCAAATGTTTATCAAAAAGTTTTTTATTATTTTTTTGCCTTCGGCAGAATGATACACTTCAGGATGAAATTGCAATCCATAGATTTTATTTTTTTCATTTTCATTGCAAAAGGCAGCTACAGGAATGTTGTGCGTGGTGGCAGAAATGGAAAAGCCCGAGGGCAGTTTGGTAATGGTATCGCTATGGCTCATCCATACATCGGAACCGGTTTTTACATCGTGAAGTAATTCGTCGGATAAACAAATTTCAAGTTTAGACCTGCCGTATTCACGTTTATCGCTTTTCTCAACATTGCCTCCATAGACTTTTGCCATCATCTGGGCGCCGTAACAAATTCCCAGAACAGGAACTTTTTCTGCGATATTTTTTATATTTATCACAGGTGCATCGGCATCATTCACAGAAAAGGGAGATCCGGAAAGAATGACTCCCTTCAAATCGTCTGTAAATTTTATTTCTTTATTAAAGGGAATTATTTCACAATACACATTTGCTTCGCGAACAGCCCGGCCTATCAGTTGTGTGTATTGGGAACCGAAGTCGAGGATCAATATTTTTTGGGTCATTTGCTGCGAAGATAAAAAGTTTATAGAAGTTTGTAATTTGCATTTCTTTTGACACGAAACAAAATACAATGAAAAATCTTATTGCTTTGTTAATAGCTTCTACAATCTTTATTTCGTGCAATGTAATTTCAGGCAATGGAAACGTACAGGAAGAGAAAAGAGAAATACCAAACATTCATACGGTGAAGACATCAGGCTCCATAGACGTAGAAATAAGACCAGGCGATATGTATTCTGTGTTGGTGGAAAACGATGAAAATTTAATTCCTTATGTCGTTACAGAAGTAAACAATGGTGTTTTAAATATTCATTATAAAAACGGAACTAGCATAAGCAATGACCATGCAAAGGTTTTTGTAACGGCGCCTTCACTTGATAAAATAACTACTTCCGGCTCTGCGGATATAACCAGTAATGGTACTTTAAAAAATTTGAATGAAATAGAATTCGTATCGTCCGGCTCGGGTGATGTGGAGGCAAATGTAGATGCACCTTCTGTGAAAGTGTCCGGTTCGGGTTCCGGAGATATTAAATTGTCGGGAAAAACAAAAGATTTTAATTGTAAAATAAGTGGTAGCGGTGATGTGCAATGCGGCAATCTCCAAAGTGAAAATTCCACGGTAAGTGTTTCAGGCAGTTCCGATGTGCATGTTTTTGCGAGTGTTCATCTCAAAGTAAATATAACCGGCAGCGGCGATGTGTATTATGGTGGCAATCCGGCTTCTCCTGAAATTCATATTACCGGAAGTGGAACGGTTCAAGCCCGAAAATGAAAAGGCGGGCACTTATTGGGTGTCTCTGTTCCGGGAAATGGATTCATTTACTCCCCCGATTCACCATTGACTATTCACCATTCACCCATCGAGGCTTAATACAATCTTACCAATATGCCGGCTGCTTTCCATCAATTTATGAGCTAAAGATGCTTCTTCTAATTTATATGTTTTATAAATAACCGGTTTAAATTTCCCATTATTTATTATAGGCCATACGTGAGCTTCAATGTCTGCGGCCAATGCTGCTTTAAAATCAGCATCACGAATCCTGAGTGTACTACCGGTTATGGTTAAACGCCGTTTCATAATATCCAATGCGTCAGTCTGAAACGCACCTCCTTTCATTGCGTTTATGAATACCAATCTGCCATCTGCTTTTAGTAAACGAATATTTTTTGGAGAGTAATCACCCCCGATCATGTCTAATATTACATCCATCCCATAAGGTTTTAAAACTTTTTCAAAATCGGCTTCCTTGTAATTAATACATAATTCTGCACCGAGTGATTCGCAGGCGTTACACTTTTCTTCTGAACCTGCGGTGGCGAAAACTCTTGCTCCGAAAATCTTTGCCAATTGAATAGCCGTAATGCCGATTCCACTGCTTCCTCCATGCACTAAAAAATGCTCGCCTTTCTTTAGCCTCCCTCTTTGAAATACATTGTGCCAGACGGTGAAAACAGTTTCAGGAAGTGAGCAGGCTTCTTCAAAACTAAAGTTATCGGGAATGGGAAGACAATGCCTTCCATCTACCACCACATATTCTGCATAACCTCCGCCACCCAATAACGCACAAACTTTGTCACCTTCTTTCCAGCGCGTAACTGAGCTGCCGCATTTTTCAATAACACCCGCTACTTCTAATCCGGGAACATCAGCCGAAACTCCCGCTGGCGGCGGATAATTTCCTTTTCTTTGAATTACGTCGGGACGGTTGACGCCTGCTGCTTTTACCTTGATCAAGACTTCATGCGCATCTGGCACCGGTATTAGCTTTTGCTTTATGGTAAGCACCTCTGCATCGCCTGGACGGGAAATTGAAATAACTTTCATCTAATTATAAGTTTTCGTTGGTCAATGGTTAATGGTGAATGGTCAATTGTGAAAGCCTATCAAATTAAAGCCCTGTCAAATCTAAGGAATATCGCTATCCGTTTATTTCCCAACATACCATTCATTTTCTTCATTAAAACTTTAAAAGCCGAATAAGAACCAAGAATAGTAACAAAGATAAAACGGCATCAAATTTGACTTTCTT
>DATCWN010000039.1:0-4482 GCA_036566285.1 Hanamia sp. | reverse complement strand
AAAAAAAGCTGCCCCAAAATGAGACAGCTTTTTTAAAGCTATTTTATAAAAAGAATTATTCGGTAGTTGCTGGTTGTTCTTCCGTACTCTCTGCCGGAGGTGTTGCAGATTCAGCCGCTACAGGTGATTCTGGAGCTGCCGCTTTTGCCGGTTCTGCTTTTTTTACAAAGGCAGGGCGGCTGCTTGCGGTTCTTGCCCTTTTGTTGGTTTCCTGGCGTTTAGCAAATTCTGCATCGTGCTCAGTGCTCCATTTGGTAAACTTTTCCATTGCTGCGGCTTCATCAAATAAGCCAAGCGATACACCACGAAGCAAATGCTTCAGGTACAGCACGCCTTTGAAGCTAAGGATACGCCTTACAGTATCGGTAGGCTGTGCACCTTTGTGCAGCCATTCCAATGCTTTTTGACGATCAACCTGTATGCTTGCAGGAACAGTTAAAGGATTATAAGATCCTAATTTCTGGATGAATTTACCATCACGGGGACTACGGGCATCAGCAACTACGATAAAGTAAAATGGTCTCTTTTTTGAGCCATGGCGTTGCAATCTCATTTTTACAGCCATAAAAAATAAAAATTTTTCTTGGGTTGTTAATAATTGGGTTTCTAAAAGGAATGCGAAGATAAGGGGTATGTGCTAAAAATGCAAATCAAAAAATAATAATTTAGGAAAATTTAATTTTCGTGGCATTTTTCATGGTTTTATTAAAAATTATTTTTTCCCAAACCCTGCCATCCTGCCCATTGGCATTTTATTCATTGCTTTCATCATGTTTTTCATCTGGTCAAATTGTTTGATAAACTGATGCAATTCAGCAATATCTTTTCCGCTTCCTTTTGCAATGCGTTGTTTACGGCTGGAGTTTATCAAGTCTGGATTGCGGCGTTCTTCCAATGTCATGGAGTTAATCATGGCTTCAATTCCTTTAAACGAATCATCATTAATATCTACATCTTTTATTTGTTTGCCCACGCCGGGTATCATTCCCATGAGGTCTTTTAAATTTCCCATCTTTTTTATTTGCTGAAGCTGCGTTTTAAAATCTTCAAAATCAAATTGATTTTTCCTGATTTTTTTCTCCAGCTTGGCAGCCATTACTTCATCAAATTGTTCCTGTGCTTTTTCCACAAGGCTTACAATATCACCCATCCCCAAAATACGCTGTGCCATTCTTTCCGGATAAAACACATCCAGCGTATCCATTTTTTCGCCGCTGCTTACAAATTTAATCGGCTTGTTTACCGTATATTTTATAGAAATGGCCGCGCCACCGCGGGTATCGCCATCCAGTTTGGTAAGTACTACACCGGTATAATTCAAACGCTGATTAAATGCCGCTGCGGTATTTACTGCATCCTGCCCCGTCATACTATCCACCACAAATAAAATCTCTTTAGGATTTAATGCATTTTTAATGTTGGCGACTTCTGTCATCATTACTTCATCAATAGCGAGACGGCCTGCAGTATCTATAATTACTACGTTTTTGTTTTTTGCTTTCGCTTCTTTAATGGCGTTTTGTACTATGGCGACTACATCTTTATTTTCCGGCTCGCTATACACGTCCACATTTATTTGTCCACCCAGGACATTTAATTGTTCAATAGCTGCCGGACGATACACATCGCCTGCAACCAATAAAGGAGATTTCCCTTTTTTAGTTTTTAAATAATTGGCAAGCTTTGCACTGAAAGTAGTTTTACCACTACCCTGGAGTCCTGCAATCAAAATCACAGCCGGATTTCCGCTTAAATCCAATTCTGTTTCAACCCCTCCCATCAATTCGGTTAATTCATCCTTTACTATCTTAACCATTAACTGGCCCGGGCTTATGGCATTAATTACTTTTTCGCCGGTAGCCTTTTCTCTTATGGAATCTGTAAATTCTTTCGCAATTTTATAGTTTACATCCGCATCTACCAGCGCGCGCCTGATATCTTTTACTGTAGAAGCAATATTAAGTTCTGTGATTCTTCCCTGTCCTTTTAAATTTTTAAAAGCGGTGTCTAAGCGGTCGCTTAAAGATTCAAACATATTTTAAGTAATTATTTTTTGAAACAAAGGAAATTTCCCTGTGTGCCTGCAAATTTAAGAAAAGTTTGAAGTGAATGCAACAAGTTTAGGCAATAAGAAAATGTCTTTTTATTATTTAATTTCATTTAACCCGTCAAGAAATTTTTTTCCCCTATCTGTAACATAAATACACAGCAATTTTTTCTCATTTACGATTTCCATTTTGGTTTCTATAAATCCTCTTTTGTATAAACCCGGAAGGGATGATTTCATTTCTTCGGCCAAACAGGGTTGGCCATTATTTTTTTCTTCTTTCTCAAGGCATTCTTTTAATATTTTAACCATTCTTTCAGTAGGTGGCCGCATAGAAACTTTCATGGCAAAAAATTTAATGAACTTCAATAGAATCGGGTTCTTCTTTTTTAAAGAAACAGGCAAGGATATAGTGGATAAGAAAATCATACACAAAATAAAAGCCACAATTAAAAAATGTTGAGAATGCTTAATGAAAACAGGATATATTTATTCAAAGTATCCAAACAGGATTTACCAGAAGTAGAACCAACGTATTAAAACTGACCGGATAATGAAGGAGATTGAGAATCAAAAAGCCCATAGAATTCCCATCACTGATGGAGCCTGTTGGTTGGAGACCTTCGATGAGAGCCTGATGAGATGAGTTATTCAAACCTCATGGACTTATGAAACCTGTTAGGCTTATCCATAAAAAAGCAAACCAAAATAAATTGATTTGCTCTTTCAGTTGTTGTCCCACCAGGATTCGAACCTAGACATACAGAATCAAAATCTGTTGTACTACCCTTATACTATGGGACAAAGGTTGGCAAAAGTAAGGTTAACCAGTATATTTTCAAAGACAGAGATGTGAATTTTTTAAACAAGCTTTTTCAATTCCCCTAATTCCATTCTTTATCTTCTTCTCTTTCTCTGCTGCTGCTGAAACAACTGGTAATGGCCAACTTGCAGTCGCAATTTCTTTCTACTTATTGCGTTACTTTTGTAAGTAGTATTTATTTTGACAGGAAGGCATTATAGAAATCTATTAATAAATGTAAATAAAGAACGGATGAAGCGCTGTTATTTATATCAAAATTGAATGCATGCAAAAACCGAAAGGAAAACTTTTTGCCATAGGGGGCGCAGAAGATAAAGGTGTTGACCTGGAAAAGGGAGAGATATCGAGAAACAATCTCAATTTTTTTGAACTCGGAATTCTCCGCCGGATTGTAGATGAAGCCGGTGGCCCGTCTGCACGAATGGAGGTGATAACCACCGCTTCCATGATACCTAACCAGGTAGGTGAAAACTACCTCAATGCCTTTGGGAAAATCGGTTGTACCAATATTGGCCTCATGTCTATCAGAAACCGTTCTGACGCTATGGAAGAGGAATATATTGAACGTGTCAAAAATTGCAATGCCATTATGTTTAGTGGTGGCAACCAATTAAGATTGTCCACCACTTATGGTGGCACCCGGTTTTTAGAAATAGTGCTTGACCGTTACACTGAGGAAAAAAATTTTGTAGTGGCAGGAACATCAGCAGGCGCTATGGCCATGAGTAATACCATGATTTATGAAGGAAATGCCATCACCGCTCATTTAAAAAGCGAGGTAAAGATTACTACGGGTTTAGGTTTTATGGATGATGTAGTGTTCGATAGTCATTTTGAAAAGCGTGGAAGATTTGGAAGGCTTGCGCAGGCAATTGCAAGTAATCCTTCGGCGATTGGAATTGGATTGGGTGAAGACACGGGCATGTTTATAAAAGAAGGAAATGTAATGGAAGCCATTGGCAGTGGCCTGGTAATGATTATTGATGGCCACGAAATCCGGCACAGTAATATCGCGGATATCCCAGACGGCAACCCGATAAGCGTTGAAAATATCAAAGTGCATTTTTGTGAAAAGGGAAATGCTTATCTCTTAAAAGAAAGAAAATTTATTGCCGATATTTCAAAGTACAATGAGAAATTAAATTCTCCCAGTCAAAAAAGTTTGAAAGTGGCTTCGGGATAAATGAATTGAATGGTGAATGGTGAATGGTCAATTGTGAATTTATTGACCATTCACCATTCACGATTAACTCAACACCACCAATAAATAATAATTTTTCTTCCCTTTTTGAATCAGCAAATATTTATCATTTAAAAGCCGGCCAGCGCTTATTTTTTCATCAATGGCATTTACTTTTTCTTTATTGATAAATACGCCACCACCGGCTAGCATTTTCTTTGCCTCTCTCTTGCTCGCAAAAATTTGTGTTTCGGCCAATAAAGTAATAAGGTCCCAATTTTGTAGTTTATCTTTTTCTACTTCAATGGTGGGTACGCCTTCCATTACCTGCAGCAATTGTTCTTCATTTAGCTCTTTTAAAATTTGGGCGGTATCATTACTGAATAAAATGGAAGATGCTTTTACGGCAAATTCATAATCACTTCTTGAATG
>DATCWN010000427.1:0-2427 GCA_036566285.1 Hanamia sp. | reverse complement strand
AGGAAATACAGATTCAATGGAAATTTTTTTATCCATTTTTGCAGTAGCAATTTCATGGATTTTATTTTCATTTTCTAAAAGTGAAAGAGGAGAGAGGAGTACTTCTTTTGCCTGCAGTAAATTTCCAATGGTAGCGCTGATGCCCCAAAAAGATAGTTCCTCAATCTTTAAAGAGGAAATGTTGGTAGCCTGAAGTATTTTGTTGTATGTTAGTTTAAGGTTTGAAGCCTGAGCGTTTTTACCTACGATAGGTTGCTGATCGTTGGGCTTCATTTCTCTTAACCCAATAATTCTTGATAAAGCCAATTCCACCTGCACACCGCGTTTGCTTCCAAGCAATTCGTGCCATTCATCCACCGCAATTATTTTTAAGGAGCTAAACACATCCGGATATTTTTTTTGCGCCAGCAAAAGATGAAGACTTTCAGGAGTAATGAGTAACACTTCCGGCATTTGTGTTTTCTGTTTTTGTCGATCGCTTATGCTCGTGTCGCCATTGCGTATGCCCACTTTCCAATTCATTCCCAATTCAAAGATTACTTCTTCCATGGCGCGTCCAAGGTCTTTCGCCAAGGCGCGTAACGGAGTTATCCAAAGGAGTTGCAACCCGTTTTTATTTTTCGTTTTATAATTATCCGGATGGTTGTTGATGAACTGTATGACTGCGCCTAAAAAAACAGAAAACGTTTTTCCGCAACCGGTAGGAGCGTTTACCAATCCTGATTGGTTATCAATAATATGCTGCCATGTTTCTTCCTGGAATTGAAAGGGTGTAAGGCCTTTTTGATAAAGCCAGTTTTTTATGATGCCGTAACCTTTGGATGTTTCTAATTTCACAAGAACTAAATTAACTAAGTATGAATTGTGAATTGCTTTTTCTATTTAAAATTAAATTGTAATTTTAGTTTATAAACACTCTTTATAAATATAATTCATCAATATGAAACATAAAACTGTAACCTATACCAGTACTTTGCCAGATGTAGTTATGGAAGAAGTAGTTGAATACGCCCGTAAAAAAAATATTTCAAAAAATAAGGTAATAGAAATTGCTTTAAAAAAATTAATGGAAGAAGAAATAAAAAATGAACTAATGGAGTCATTTAAGAAGATAGCCAATGATCCGGAAATGATCGAAACAGCAGAATGGGGGATGAGAGAGTATTCAGAACAATTGAAAAATTTTGATAAATGACTCAGGGAGAAATTTGGTATGCTGATCTGGAACCGGTAAAAGGTAGCGAGCAGGCAGGTAGGCGCCCTGTTGTAATTATTAGTGGCCCCACTATGAATACGGCGATACAAACTATTATTGTCTGCCCACTTACAACCGTAATTAAAAATATCAAAGGATGTGTAATCATTGAAAAGAACACAATAAATAATTTGAAGAAAGATTCAGAAGTATTGGTATTGCAAATACGTACAATCTCTAAACAAAGATTAACCAAAAAATTAGGAATTATTACAAAAGATCAATTGGAATTAATAAAAGAAGGTGTCAATCTGTATCTTAACTATTAATAATTCCTCATAAAATTTTTCTTTTTTTTACCATAATTGCGTTACTCCCAAAATAGAAGCATACACTTAATCGTTACCTTCGCGGATAAACAAAATCAATAGCATGAAAAGGTTTTTGGCAATTGTGTTTTTAGCAATTATTGTTTTCGGTGCATGGTGGTTATTTTTCAAAACAGACAAGGCTGCTGATTCTTTAAATACTAACGAAGAAGTCAGGGTTGCAAAGAAACATTCGGAAGCATTCAACAACAGTATTGCAAATGCTATCAATTCTTATCTTGACATGAAGAGCGCTTTTGTGGAGGCCGATACAATGAATGTAAAAACAAATGCAACAAAATTTATTTCGGCAATTGACAGCATAAAAACAGATGAGTTTCAAAAAGAGGATGCCCAAATATTTGGGGCCATCCAACAGCAGCTAAGTGATATAAAAGCCAATGCCACACCCATTTTGCAGGAAACGGATATTACACAAATGCGCCAGGATTTTCGTATGATATCAGAAAACTTATATCCTTTTTTAAAAACGATTGGTTATGAAGGACAAAAGTTATATTGGCAAAATTGCCCGATGGCTTTTGGAGAAAATGAAGCCAATTGGTTAAGCAATACCAGTGAAATTATCAATCCTTATTTAGGTAAAAATCATCCGGAATATAAATCAACCATGCTGCATTGTGGAGAAAATAAAGACTCCATTTTTATTAAGTAGCATTAGATTTCAAAGGTTTAAAAATCAGGAGTTTTAATAAATAATTTTCAGAGAATTAGAATTTTAATGTTCCCGCAGGTAAAGATTTATTTCCCTGCAAACCACCTGTATGAATACAAAGGATTTTAGAATTACGGGGGAAATAATTTTTCTTTATTAAATCAAAAACGCCGTACATCATTTTCCCG
>DATCWN010000385.1:0-4990 GCA_036566285.1 Hanamia sp. | reverse complement strand
AGGTCAGGTTTGGCAGCGCTGCATCAGCTTACTGGAGTATAGCCACCACGGTTATTTCAACAGGTTCAGTGAACGCGATGCACGACAGCTTCATGCCTGTCAGCGGCATGAACCAGATGCTTGCCATGATGACTAATGCATTTTATGGCGGCGTAGGAGTAGGTTTTTTAAACTTCTTTATTTTCATCATCATAGCCGTATTCATTAGTGGCTTAATGGTGGGGCGAACTCCTGAATTGTTAGGTAAAAAAGTGGAAGCAAAAGAAATGAAGATTGCAATGATCATAGCCTTACTTCATCCATTCTTAATACTTGCGGGCACAGCACTCTCCGCCTATTTCGCTGCAAATCATCCGCAAATGGATTGGGTTATTAAACCAGCCAATTGGCTTAATAACCCCGGGGCACATGGCTTCAGTGAAATGCTGTATGAATACACATCAAGTTCTGCAAATAACGGTAGTGGCTTCGAAGGGCTTGGCGACAATAATATTTTCTGGAATGTAACAACCGGTATTATAATGATCCTTGGAAGATTTCTGCCGATCATAGGGCCTGTTGCTATTGCAGGTATTCTTGCCAATAAAAAGTTCATTCCGGAAGGTGCGGGCACGTTAAAAACGGATACCATCACATTTGGTATTGTAGTATTTACCGTAATTGTAATAGTTGCTGCATTATCATTCTTTCCGGCACTTACATTAGGGCCACTTTCAGAATACTTCAGTTTTAAATAATAGAAAAAAAGCCGTTAAAAAATACATTTAATGCCTAAAAATAAAAATACAAGATTATTTGAACCGGCGCTGGTTAATGAAGCTATTGCACAATCGTTTGTAAAATTAAACCCGCGTCTAATGTTCCGCAACCCGGTAATGTTTACCGTTGAGATCGGAACTATTGTAATGCTTATCGTTTGTGCCTGGATACTTACGGGAGAGCGATCACAGGGTAGTTTTATTTACAACTTCATCATATTTGGTGTGTTGTTTATAACCCTGTTATTCGCAAATTTTGCGGAAGCCATTGCAGAGGCAAGAGGCAAAGCGCAGGCAGATAGCTTGCGCAAAACAAGACAGGACACCCCGGCAAAAAAAATATTCCCTGTGGGTGAAATGTATGTGGACGAAGTGAAAATAATTCCTTCTGCTCAATTGGAATTGGGCGACCACTTTGTATGCGAAACGGGTGATATTATCCCAATGGATGGAGAGATCATTAAGGGCATTGCTACCATTGATGAAAGTGCTATTACCGGGGAAAGTGCTCCTGTAATCCGTGAAGCTGGTGGCGATAAATCATCTGTAACGGGTGGCACAAAAGTGCTTTCAGATAAAATTATTGTAAAAGTAACGACTGCTCCCGGTGAAAGTTTCCTTGATAAAATGATTGCGTTGGTAGAAGGCGCATCACGACAGAAAACACCGAACGAGATCGCATTAACCATTTTGCTTGCAGGGTTTACGTTGATCTTTATAATTGTGTGTGTAACCCTAAAGCCTTTTGCCGATTATGCAAATACACCTATTACCATTGCTGCATTCATTTCTTTGTTCGTATGCCTGATCCCTACAACGATTGGGGGGTTATTAAGCGCTATTGGTATTGCCGGCATGGACAGGGCACTGAGAGCCAAAGTAATTGCCAAAAGTGGCAAGGCAGTTGAAACCGCAGGAGACATTGATACATTATTGCTTGATAAGACAGGCACCATTACAATTGGAAACAGGAAGGCTACCAACTTCTATCCGGCAAATGGGGTAGCAGCAAAAACATTCGTTGAAGCAAGCGTACAGTCCTCACTTGCGGATGAAACACCTGAAGGTAAATCCATTATTGAGTTGGGTAAATTAACCACCTCTTCATTTGATACACTCCATTCAAAATTCATAAAGTTCACTGCCGAAACAAGAAGCAGTGGAATGGATATGGCGGATGGAACCCAAGTGCGTAAAGGTGCTTTCGATACTATTCGTAACATGGTTACAAAAGCAGGTAATATTTTTCCATCAGAAACGGAACAAAAAGTAAAAGACATTTCTTCTAATGGTGGTACTCCTTTAGTGGTAAGCCGGAATAACATCGCCTTGGGTGTTATAGAATTACAAGACATCATTAAGCCGGGTATCCAGGAGCGTTTTGAACGTTTGAGAAGAATGGGTGTAAAGACGGTAATGGTTACCGGTGATAATCCTTTGACGGCAAAGTTCATTGCTGATAAAGCCGGGGTAGATGATTTTATTGCAGAGGCAAAGCCGGAAGATAAAATGAATTATATTAAGAATGAGCAGCACAATGGTAAGTTAGTGGCCATGATGGGTGATGGCACCAACGACGCACCTGCATTGGCACAGGCAGATGTGGGTGTAGCCATGAACAGCGGTACATCAGCAGCAAAAGAAGCAGGTAATATGGTTGATCTTGATAACGACCCCACCAAGCTGATTGAGATCGTTGAAATAGGAAAACAGTTGCTGATGACAAGAGGAACGTTAACTACTTTCTCAATTGCCAACGATGTTGCCAAATATTTTGCAATAGTTCCCGCATTATTTATTGCTTCTATTCCGGGTTTACAGGCATTAAATATTATGCAACTACACAGCCCCGAAAGTGCCATTTTATCAGCAGTAATTTTCAATGCAATGATTATTCCTTTACTTATTCCTTTGGCTTTAAAAGGTGTTGCCTACAAACCAATCGGTGCAAGTGCATTGTTGAGACGGAACCTTTTAATTTATGGATTGGGGGGAGTAATTGTGCCCTTTATTGGAATTAAGTTAATTGATTTGTTGGTAAGTATTTGGTTTTAAAATTGATTATAATGAGACCTGCAGGAAAATACAGTTATCTCACTTTCAGAAACTTTATAAACGAGGCGGTGTTCATCCGAAACTCTTCTAGACCAATAACCATGAAGACTTCCCTTCAAAGGTTCAGGTTTTCCAAGCCCTGTGTAAGGTGTTTTATCAATATCCGTGATCAATTCAAAGACTTTGAAAACAAGCTTAGGTTGGCTAAACTTATAATCATTCAATTCATTAAGTGCATCGTCAACAAAAACTATTTTTCGCATCAACCTGCAATTTTATGGATGTATGCATTTAATTCATCCATTGTAAATGACACCGTCTTATTTTCAGATAACTTTTGCAGACGATTTATGATCTCATCTTCGGAAAGATTATTTGTGGCATCAACTCCATCTATTCTTATCTCTATGCGCTTTGAATTGGAAGCCAACTTTTTCAACTGGTTAAAAAACGCATCAGTCAATTCTTCAGGTTTCACTTTTATCACAGCATCCATAAAAAATATTTTTCTTCAAATTTAATCTATTATATGAAACAAAATATTCTTCCGGCAATCAAACTTTCTCTTCTCTTGTTGATAGTTTTTGCAGTCCTGTATCCTGCAATTATCTGGGTAGCAGCGCAAGCTGCACCCAACAAAGGCAAGGGAGAGGTATTAATAGTAAATGGAAAAGTTGTTGGCTATGCCAATGAAGGGCAAAGCTTTACCCTGGATACATACTTTTGGCCACGACCTTCAGCCGTTGGTTATAATGCAGCAGGAAGCGGCGGCAGCAATAAAGGGCCGAATAACCCTGATTATTTACAGGTAGTTAAAGAAAGGCTCGATACTTTTTTAGTTCATAATCCTTCAGTAAAAAAAGACCAGGTTCCTGTGGAAATGATTACAGCTTCAGCAAGTGGTTTAGATCCGGATTTGTCTCCATCTGCAGCTTATATACAGGCGGCACGTATTGCTAAAGCAAGAGGGTTAGAAGAAACAGAGATTAATGCGATGGTTGACAAACATATTGAAAAATCATTTTTGGGCTTGTTTGGTCCTTCTAAAGTAAACGTACTAAAATTGAACATTGACCTGGATGAATTAAAAAAATAAAAGATGAACAACAGTATCATAACAATAGCACTTTTGGCTTTGGGCAATGGTCTATCGGCACAGGATACATCAAGGCAAATACCTACCTTCAGATGGAGTGTTTTTACTGATATTTATTATTCCTATGATTTTAATAAACCATTAAACCATGTGAAGCCATCCTTCCTCTATAATTATAACCGGCACAATGAATTTAATTTAAATCTTGCACTAATTAAAGCATTTTATATCACAGAAAAAGTAAGGGCTAATCTTGGTTTGATGGCTGGTACTTATCCCCAATACAATCTTGCAACTGAACCGGAACTATTACGGCACGTTTATGAAGGCAACCTAGGAGTAAAAATTTCCAAAACAAATAACCTTTGGATTGATGCCGGTATCATGCCTTCACACATTGGTTATGAAAGCGCTATATCAAAAGATAATTGGACACTGACGAGGAGCATTGCGGCAGAAAATACGCCTTATTACGAAGCGGGCGCTAAAATTAGTTACACTTCTAAAAATGACAGAGTATTATTAAGCGGAATGCTATTAAACGGATGGCAACGGATACAAAGGCCGCAAGCCAATAATACACCAGCCTTTGGAACACAATTTACCATTAAGCCAAATAATAAAACAGTTCTTAACTGGAGCACCTTTATTGGGAATGATAAACCAGACAGTGCAAGGCAATGGCGTTACTTCAATAACTTTTATGGCATTTTTCAATTGAATAATAAATTGGGTTTAACACTTGGCTTTGATATTGGCCAGGAACAAAAAGGTAAAGGAAACCATACATTAAATACCTGGTACAGTCCAACAATGGTCATCCGTTTTACACCCGATAATAATTGGGCCATAGCAGCAAGAGCAGAATATTACAGCGATGAAAACGGAGTGATCATTTCAACCGGTACGGTGAATGGCTTTAAAACATTTGGTGCATCTTTGAATATTGACAGAAAAGTGAATGATCACTTTTGGTGGCGAACAGAAGTACGATCTTTGAATAGTAAAGATGCTATCTTTCAAAAACAAGATGTATCAACCAAGAATGATCTTTCTATCACCACGTCATTGGCTATTTCTT
>DATCWN010000238.1:0-3449 GCA_036566285.1 Hanamia sp. | reverse complement strand
AGGAAATATTCTTGAAATGATTTCAAGGTTTGATTTAAAGGATAATGCCGTTGAAACATTTTCATCTTCACAAATTCGAAATGTAAGTGAAATAGGATTGGTGCTTCCAGAGAAATCTTTTGATGATGAAGTCAATGAATTCATGCAAAGGTTTTCGCTTTCTTATTTTAATAAACAACCGCCGAAGCCGGGTTTCAGAGCCATTGGAAATGATGAAGGATTATTTATTACGGTTCCTGAAAACAGAACCTGGTATCCTCTAAAAGATAAACCATCACGGATTTTACCGCTTTACATAACCTTCATGGAAGATGGAAAAATGAACTGTTTCAACAGTAATTATTTTAATCACAAAAAATAGTACCTGGGATATTTGAGGTGTAATTTTATCATTCCATTTTTAAATTTATCTAAATGAAAAACATCGAAATAGGAAATCTGAAGTACGAAGATTACCAGGAACTTTTAACGACCATGAAAGTTTCTTATCCGCTTTGGAATGGCAATTACTGGAGTCCGCAAAGCATTTCCAAACTCATCCATAAATTTCCCGAAGGCCAGATAGTGATAAAGGCGGATGACATGGTGGTGGGCTGCACGCTTTCTATTATCGTGGATTACAGCCGCTTCGGCGATTCGCATACTTACCGGCAAATTACCGGAAACTATACTTTTGATACACATGACCCCGAAAATGGGGATGTGCTTTATGGCATTGAAATATTTATTCATCCCGAATACCGTGGCTTGCGGCTGGGCAGGCGCTTGTACGATGCCAGAAAAGAATTGTGCGAGCAACTGAATCTAAGAGCCATTGTTTTTGGAGGAAGAATTCCTGAATACCATAAATATGCGGATACCCTTACTCCCAAAGAATACATTCAGAAAGTAAAGAGAAAAGAAATTTATGACCCGGTACTTTCCTTTCAGTTGTCTAATGATTTTCATGTAAAAAAAGTGTTGAAAAATTACATGCCTGAAGACATCCAGAGTAAGGAATTTGCCACGTTACTTCAATGGGATAATGTGTATTATTCCAGTGAAACCAAAAAACAGTTCAATGTAAAATCTTATGTGCGCCTGGGTTTAATTCAATGGCAAATGCGCCCATATACGAGCATGGATGAAATGTTTACACAGGTTGAATTTTTCATTGATTCTATCGCAGCATACAAAAGTGATTTTGCCTTATTGCCCGAACTTTTTAACGGCCCTTTACTCGCAGAATTTAATGAGATGGGCGAAGCGGAAGCCATGCGGGCATTGGCGCAATACACTCCTGAATTTAAAAAACGTTTCAGGGAACTGGCTATAAAATATAATGTAAATATCATTACCGGAAGTGTTCCGAGTATTGAAAATGACTTTTTACAAAACGTTGGTTTTTTATGTCATCGCAATGGCCAGGTAGAGCAGTATGAAAAAATTCATATCACACCGGATGAGGCAAAATTTTGGGGGATACGCGGTGGCAAAACATTGAAAGTGTATGATACGGATGCGGGCAAAATAGGCATTCTCATTTGCTATGATGTAGAGTTTCCGGAATTGCCAAGGCTGCTTGCCGAACAGGGAATGCAAATTTTATTTGTTCCTTTTTTAACCGACACTCAAAATTCGTATAACCGTGTTCGTTATTGTTCGCAGGCAAGGGCTATAGAGAACGAATGTTTTGTTGCCATCACTGGTTGCATTGGCAATTTGCCCAAGGTAGAAAACATGGATATTCAATATTCGCAATCCGCGGTTTTCACGCCGTGTGATTTTGCATTTCCTTCCAATGGCATCAAAAGCGAAGCCACTGCCAATACAGAAATGGTATTGATTGCGGATGTGGACCTTTCTTTACTGGGCGACCTGCATGCGCATGGAAGCGTGCGTAATTTAAAAGACCGCCGTACTGATTTTTATGAATTGAGTTTGAAAGGACAGACTTCGATTTGAAGATGTTGATGTGAGGTACAATCTTTTAAATATTAGCCCGCGAGGGGTAGCTTGTTTTACAAATTCGGGCTTTGAAAACCTAAATTCTTCATTCCTCTTTTTATTTCAGGACAGCTCATAAATAAATTCCAGAGTAGTCCGCTACGATAATTTTCTATCATTACTATTTGCGGCCCCTGATCAATGGCCAAAAAGGAATCTGCAAACCATAAATCGGATAAATTGAACGCATCAATAAAACCATATTGCTTAAATAATTTATCACCCAATTGGTAATAGAAAAATCTGAGTGCATTCATGGATTGTTCTGGTGTATAAGGCAACGAAGAAATTGCTGCTGTAGGAGAAATTACCCCATCATCATTAGTGGGAGAATGGGCGTCGTAAAAAATAAGATTATCATCGCTGGCGGTAAGCCCCCAATTGGCGGAACTATATCCGTTAAAACGTTGCGGATTGGCCACGCAGTATTGATAATTGATCAATGAATGGGCGGTATTTTGTGCAAAATAATTGGCGTAAGCATCGGTAAGCTCATGTGGATTGATACCGAGAAATGAATAATGCGCAAAGAATAACGGGCCGCCCAAAGCGGGGCCCAGCGGTAATTGTATATTATAATAAGACGCGCCGTTCTTCATTCCACCGTTGGATGCCCAACCGTTATCATACACTATTTTAGGGATTGAATCCGTGTTGGAAGCAGCAGCCAAAACATACACTATCAGAGATTCATTCCAACCTTTAATTTGGAGGTTCAAATCAAAATTATAATCGGGGCTCCAGTGCCAGTACAATGCATTTTGTCCGCCGTTTCTAAACCAGTTCCATTCAATGCCATTCCATAAAATATTGATGTTGTTGCGCAACAAAGTTTCTGTTGCATCGGTACCATTAAAATATTGGCGGGCACAAAGTAATCCCTGCATCAGCAAAGAAGTTTCCACCAAATCGGCTCCATTATCTTTTTGGCTAAAAGGCATGGTAGCTCCCGTAGCGCCATTTACCCAATGAGCGAATGCGCCATGATAACGGGTACATTTTTCTTTTAAAAAACTGACAATGGTATTGATTCTTTGTAATCCTTCCGCACGGGAAATAAAATTTCTTTGGATGCCCACCAGGATACTCATTACGCCAAAGCCTGTGCCTCCGGTAGTTACCAGGTCGCCGGAAGTATTTCTTTCTCTTGACATTCCGGAAACGGGATGCCCGAAATCCCAGAAATATTTGAAGGTTTGTAATTGCACAATATCTAATAATGCACTATCAGAAACGCGTGGGAATTTATCGGAGGGGTCAATGGCGGTGATTAAGTTATGAGTACTTTTTGCGGCCAGTTCTACACCCTGGTTTGATTGCACACCGTTGGTAAGTGTAAGTATATATTTTGAAAGTGGTTGTAGAACCAATGCCGGTTGAATCAAAACGATGCTGTCATTATTTGCAAAAGAAACATTGAAAGTGGTGTTGCCGCCAGGTGTTTTTATCAACGAAAGATTGTT
>DATCWN010000228.1:0-2149 GCA_036566285.1 Hanamia sp. | reverse complement strand
ACAGAAAGCCATATTTCCCACCGGGGTCTACTACAAACTTAGCATCATCAACATCAGGGGCATCAAACCGTCTTTCAAAAACTTTTTCCCCGTTGAGAATGTTATGCACCTCAATTACTTTGATGTACTTCTTACCGGTGTGGTGGACTGTATAACTATAAAAATAGCCTTTGTTATCCACGCTTTTTCCGGCATCATAGCTCACCAGTTTGCTTGCTGGTGCGGCTTTGGGTACTATCCAGAATTCATCATTTTTATAGTAATAATTGCTACCCCGGTTAAGGATTAACCCAAAATAATTTTCCTGGCGGCCGTTCCACATCCTCAGGTGATTGATTTTTTCCTCAGGCTTCTGGTAGCTCTCTTCGAAAGTAAAGAGGGCATTTGACTGGTTCAGATGCGTGGTTTTTATTAAACCTGATTTTGAGGATGCGTCTCCCTTTTCTGTTTCGGGTAGCGGAAGATCTTTAAATACATCTTTGACTATTTGTAACCCAATTGCACTCCATGATTTATGGTCTGGCAGATCCTGCAAACGCCATCCTTTTACGATTTGCTTTTTTAGGGCGGCATTATGGAAGGCGGCTGCGTAAATGATTTGCTTTTCATTTTTGTCATTGGTATAATCATAGTACGATTGATCGATCAACGTCCAGGATTTATCTGGCTGTTCCACTATAACATGACCGATCAGTTTCAGATCGTTTAGATTATTGACCTGCATAAAGCTGGTGCCCTGGTGCCTTTTGCCCTCAAATGCTATGGTACTATCTAAAGACATCACGTCACTATTGCCGTGCAACGAGCGTACATTCACTTTCTTAAAATTAAAGAATTCTTGTTCTGAAGGAGTGTACGGATGTAATGGTAATAAAAAATCACACTGAAAAAGCTGTGTTCTCAGGAAGATAAAATTGGTAAGATCGTGATTGGCCCTGGTCAATCCAAAGGAAGTATGAAAAGCCAGCTTCACTTTGCCACCGGTATATTTCTCTTGTTCAGGCACTTTAAAATATTGTTGCACCTTTAGGTCTTTAACCGGGGCCAGGCTCCCTTTTTTAACACCGGATAATTGTGCAAAGCCTGTAAACGGCAGCAGCAGCAATACCGATACAATGGATCGCACCAGGGTGAGCGCCATGGCCCGCTCCTTGTTACTATATTTTACGTTTCCTATATGATGAAAAGGGTTTAAGTTTTGAGCATACACTTTCTTTGTACCCATAGACAAAAGAAATGCTGTGGTTGTTTTTTTCATAACCAGTTGTTTTATTATCCTACTCATTTGGCTTTTCGGAAAAAAGAATAGGTACGGGGCAGGCCCGTGATTGAAATAGATTCCAGGCAGACTTTTTTACAAATAAAATTTTGTCAGTAGTAACACTGTCAAAATAAAACAGGAAGTCGTTGGCTCCCTTGTTTGTTGTTTCCCGGCTAGTGGTTGTTTTATGACCATGCTTTATTACATATATGCGTACGCTAATATACTTTATTCATTTTTATGAACCATCCTTTTATCTTTAAATTTCAAAAATTTTCAAATAAAAGGCACTTTCTTTGCCTATATTTTATAAGTTTTACAATAATGCATTTATTCTTGAATGTAAATTGGTTTTATTCATGATGAGTTTTAAATTTGGAATCTTTTTAAAAATGAGAATTACTAAATTTAAATGAAAATCAATCTTGAACAATTATGAAAGAACAATCTGATATAGGTGTTATAGGCCTGGCAGTAATGGGTGAAAACCTGATCCTGAATATGGAAAGCAAAGGCTTTTCTGTAGCGGCTTACAACCGCTCGGTTGACAAAGTGGATCATTTTGTGAACGGGAGGGCAAAGGGAAAAAATATTTACGGCGCCAAATCCATTGAAGACCTGGTGGGCTCTTTAAAATCGCCCAGGAAGGTAATGCTAATGGTAAAAGCCGGAAAGCCCGTGGATGATTTTATTGAAAAACTGATTCCACATCTCAGCAAAGGCGATATTATTATTGACGGGGGAAACTCTCATTTTCCCGACACGGAACGCCGCACCAAATACCTGGAAAGTAAAGGATTGCTTTTTATTGGTACCGGGGTTTCGGGCGGCGAAGAAGGCGCTTTGTTAGGGCCGTCAATTATGCCGGGCGGTTCCAAAGAAGCGTGG
>DATCWN010000138.1:0-23994 GCA_036566285.1 Hanamia sp. | reverse complement strand
GCCTGGGTAATAAAAATTCCTACAACGAACCAAATAGGAAGACCAATTAGCAAACAATAGACATAACGCATCAGCCGCTTACGCGAAGTAAACAGCATGCTTATCTTTCCCTTTTGAATATTTTTTGGAGCAGCGCTTTTGAATAGGCCCGACTCAAAAGTACCCACACGAAGCACCAGCAAAAAAAGCCCAATTACACCGCCTACAATATAAGCGTGGCGCCAATCGAAATGTGTGGCCACATAAAAAGCGGCAAGGGCGCCCAACACTCCTATGGCAGCCACCATCATGGTGCCATAGCCTCTTTTATTTTTATCCATGCTTTCATTTACAAGCGTAATGCCCGCACCCAATTCGCCTGCCAAACCCACACCGGCAATGAAACGTATAATGGCGTAGCTATGAATATTATACACATACGCGTTGGCCATGTTGGCAAATGAATACAACAAAATAGAACCAAAAAGAACTTTAATGCGCCCATATTTATCGCCAATAACTCCCCAGATAATTCCTCCAAGCAACAGGCCGCCCATTTGCATATTCAATACATATTCGCCACCCACACGCATTTCATCCAAAGGAATTCCTATGTCATGAAAACTCTGAACCCTTACAATGGAAAAAATAACAAGGTCGTAGATATCAACAAAATATCCGAGTGAAGCGACGATTATAATGAATAAAACATTTTTGGAAGAATGAGCAGTTTCTGTAATCATTAAAGATTTATTGAAGGGATAAAACTAAAACATTATGATGAAATATTTTTTTGCCCGTGTAAAATCATGCATTTTATAATTCGAGAATTACATCAACCCAATCAGATTATCCCCCTTAATTAAAAAAAAATAAACAACATAGAATATCGTCAGAACAAGCCAGGCGGCAAAGAAAAACTGAGTTTTTATTCAAAACAAATATCGTAACCATTACTAAAGGCCGGTATAAATTTGATGAATAAAATTAGCCTCGTCTTGTTTTAATTAATTTTGTAACCAATGAATAAACTTAACATCCATTATTTTCAGCATGTGCCTTCTGAAGGATTAGGGTGCATCGAAGAATGGGCAATACAACAAGGCCACACCTTAACAGCAACAAAGTTTTTTGAGCCATCCCACATTGTTCCCAACATAGAAACAATAGATGTCTTAATTGTTTTAGGCGGCCCCATGGGCGTTCATGATGACAAGATTCATAACTGGCTAACCACCGAAAAATCTTTCATTAAAGAGGCAATAAATAAGAATAAAAAAGTTCTGGGTATTTGCCTCGGTTCACAATTGATAGCCGCCTGTAGTAGCGCCGGAGTAAGCGCTGCGCCAAATAAAGAAATAGGCTGGTTCAAAATTTTTCCTACCGAAGCCACAAAAGAAATTTCTTGGCTAAACGATTTGCTGAAAGAGGAACCGGTAGTTTTTCATTGGCATGGCGATAAATTCCAGATACCCGAAGGCTCCGTAAACCTCGCTGATTCTGCTGCCAACAGCAACCAGTTATTTATGATAAACAATAAAGTATTAGGCATACAATTTCATTTTGAAATAACCCACAACAGCCTACTGGAGATGATAGAAAACGGCAGCATGGAACTGAATGTAACAGCGCCTTACATTCAATCACTAAAGGAAATAATTGCCGGTGAATCATTCATAAAAAATAATAACCGGAGAATGTTTAAATTGTTGGATAATTTTCTGCAATAGGTTTATCCCATCCACGAAAACCATTGATTTCTTAATTTTATAGATTATTTTATATTCGCAACATCACCGCAGCTTTTACATCACCTGCTTAAGAGTCCGGTTAAACATCCAATCCAATGAATGAAATTGAAACACATCCGTTTAAACCTTTTGTTCCTGCAAGAGCAATCGTAATAATCTTAGGCACATTCCCCGGTAGAAAAAAAACATTGACGCCGGGTAATCATGAATGGTTTTATGGATCCAGGCGCAATCAATTTTGGAACATCGTAAGAGGCGTTTATAACGCTGAATTATCAACTACTGAAGAGAAGAAAAAATTATTCACTGAACATAGAATCGCTATTGGCGACATATATCTTAAAATAAGGAGGAAGGAAGATAACAACCTTGACACCAATCTTGAAGTGATTGAATACAATGACAAAGCTTTGAAAAAAATATTTAAGCAGCATGAATTCGCATCCATTTTTTTTACCAGCCAGTTTGTTGAAAAGCAGTTTTTGAAATTATTTCCGGATGTAAAAAATGGAGAATGCCTGCCTTCCCCTTCTCCCAGATATGCGCGAATGAGCCTGGCAGAAAAAATAACTTACTATAAAAATAAATTGCCAAAGTAAAGTGCCTTTTGATTAATTACCGGGAAATATTTTATGGTAAAGAATAAAACGAAAATAGCCATTGCACAGATGAGGCATAGTGCAAAACAGAAGCTCAAAAAAGTGAAATAAATAAACGAAAAGACTACCGGAAAAATAATTTTCGGTAGCCTTTAAAATAAAATCACCAACAAAAGACTTTTCTAAAATCTATATGAAACTGTTCCTACAAATTGTGTAGGAGGTATAGGATTGATGCTGTAATTTTCATGAACATAATAATTATAAGTATTGGCAACATTGCTCACTTTTGCCAATAGAGAAATCTTTTTAAAAGAGTACCCAGCGGAAATATCTAAAGTTGTAAAACCGTTCACCGGTATCAATCTTGAATAATTTTGCGTTTGGTCTTTGGTATTATTCCATCCTGCGAAACGATCTCCCACATAAAATACTGACGCGCCAACTTTAAGACCTTTCAATTTATTTTGAAAAGTATAAAATGCGCTACCGTTCGCGGTGTTGGCAGGTGTTCCCACCAATCTTTCGCCTTCTACATAACTCCCTTTGGTATCGGGCGTTTTGGTGTAGCGCATATCGTTATAACTGTATCCCGCAATGATATCCAAACCTTTTACAGGATGACCCATAATGTCCAATTCAATTCCATCGCTGGTAGTTTGTCCGGTTAGCTCTTTCAGCGCTGTATTGTTATTGGGCGTAACACCGTCTTTTTCAAACTGAGCTGTTTGTGCCAGGTTATTATTTACGATGCGATAAGCGGTTACATTTACAGAAAGCTGGCCGTTGAATAAATCGTTTTTTACACCTAATTCATACTGATCTATGATGGATGGCGTGAGCGCATTATTATATACATCCGTTCCGCTGTTTACAGAAAATGAATTGGAATAACTTGCAAAAACAGCGGTGCTCGCAAGCGGCTTATACACGATACCAAACCTTGGGGAGAATGCATGGTCATTTTTGCTATCGCCTTTGCCAATACTGTCTTTTGCCAGATAAGTGGTTGTAACAGATTGTGCCATTTGCTTCGACCATCTTACCCCGGCGAGTAATTTAATTTTATTCGAAACACTTATGAGATCCTGCACATAAGCGCCTATGCGGTTTACTGGAGTCTCTGCCTGCGTTACTTTGGAAGCCGAAGGAATGTCGGTACGCGGAGTAAATTTTGAATGATCAAGGATATTGATGATATCATACGTTTTAGGATTATCAAAAGTATAGCTGGTAATAAAATTTCTATCTGCGTCTATGCCTGCCAGTAAGGTATGATCTATTCCACCGGTTTTAAATTTGCCGGTAACATTCGCTTGTCCCAAATAATAATTTTCTGCTGATAAAATTTTATTCAACGGGCGTTGCCAATCGCCATTGGCAGCAGCTTGTATCCGTTCTAAAGAATAATAATCCCTGTCATAAGATTGATAGGAACCGGTAAGATTTAAATTCCACGAATTGTTGAGTTTATGTTTTAAAGTAGCGGTGGCCGTAGCCTGCTTTGCTTTATTATATTGCCATGAAACGCCCTGGAAAGTAGAACGTGGCAAATCGGCGATGATGGTATTATCCAAAGAGCCCAATCCAAAATCAGGAGTAAATTCATGATTTAGATAATCGGCTTCTACCAATAAACTTGTTTTCTTATTGATATTAAATAGAATGGAAGGATTGATATAATATCTTTTGGAGTGCACTTCATCGCGGAAACTTCCGGCATTTTCATAGGTGCCATTTATCCTGAATGCCATTTTTTGAGATAACGGGCCATATACATCAAACGCAGGTTTGAATAAATCATAACTTCCTGCCCGCATAGAAATTTCACCGCCAAAATCAAACCTTGGTTTCTTGGTAACCATATTAATGATTCCTCCCGGCGCTACATCACCGTATAAAATGGCAGCGCTTCCTTTCAGTATTTCTACCTTTTCAAGGGAACTCATTTCAGGCATCACACCTGAATTTACCCTTGCTCCATTCTTAAACATATTGTCGCCCGATAAACGATAGCCACGCGCTGCAAAAGTTTCCTGTGCGCTGCCCCTAGTAGTGGATAAATAAATTCCATTTACATTTTTCATTACATCGCTCAATCTTTGAGATTGCTGATCGCGGATCGCACTCTGCCCGATGATGGTAATACTTTGTGGAAGGTCCATCGGGGCTACCGGTATTTTACCAATTGTTGCCGGCTGCAGGTTGGAGCTTTTTCTTCCATCAACTATTACTTCATTCAATTCCTTAGCAGTTTCCTGAAGCGTAAATTCTGCTTTCGCAACCTCATCATCTGTTACCTTAATTGTTTTTTCGCTCGTTTCGGAACCTGTATAAGATATAACCAATGTGTAATTCCCCGGCCTGAGATTTTTAAAAATGAAAACCCCATTTTCATCTGTAATGGCCGATACTCCCGAATTTTTTACATGAACGGTTACCCATGCTGCGGGCTTGCCGTCGAGGGTAGTTATGGTGCCTTTTATTCGTCCGTTATATTCGTCCGTGGCAAAGGAATGTAAAACCATAAAGCAACATAAACAAATTACCAGTAATCCTTTTGCTAATAAATCTGAAAATCTCTTACTCATATATAAATTGATGAAAAAATTAATAAATGTGACTTTTTAATAAATCTGTTTTTTTTGAAGTGCGAAACTATTTTCCCAGCATTCATTTCATTTACGAAAAAGGAAATTCAGGTTTACGGAATGCGGAAAATCAATGGGAGCAAGAGGTGGAGGAATTAAAGCCTGACTTTTTTATTTTGATTAAATCAATGTTACCTGCTTTAGGATTTGTAGTAATTTTATAAAAATGTTTAAGAAATGAAAGAAGACCATCCCGGCATTTATATTCCACCGCCAGTAATTTTTGCAGTCATTTTTATTGTAGCTTTTTTTATTCAAAAAATAATTCCTATTGATGATTCTTTATTTCAAAAGGATGCCACGAAGACGGTGGGGATCCTTTTCTTTCTAATCGCTTTATATTTATTGGTGAAGGGTGTCTGGAAATTTATAGAAACCGGAAATACTTTAATTACCATACAGCCCGCATCATCTCTACAAAGTTCTGGCATTTACAAGTTTACGCGGAACCCGATGTATTTCGGTCTTATCGGTTTGTACTTAGCATTAACTTGTTCCATTGGAAACTGGTGGCATATCATTTTTCTTCCCATTCTCATTTTAATTATCCAGGAGTATGTGATTAAGCGGGAAGAAAAATATTTAGCGCGGAAATTCGGGCAGCAATATTTGGATTACAAAAAGAAAGTACGGCGGTGGATGTGAGGTGCTGCTATGTATGATGTACGATGTTTCATGTATGATGTAAAAATTACTATCGAAACAATTCAACAATAAACCATTCAACCAACATTACCCTCAATCCAACTTCTCCATTTCATCTCTCACGAACTCCATCAGCATTTTAATATTTTCTGAAGAAAAATCAAACGACAAACCCGCAGCTTTGTACAGATCAGGTAAGGTTTTGGTGGCGCCAAAACTCAAGGCTTTCATATAATTATCTAATGCCTGCTCAGGGTTCTTTTTGTATTGCATCCAAAGGCCGATGGCGCCTAATTGAGCAATTCCGTATTCTATATAATAAAAAGGCACCTCAAATAAATGCAATTGTTTTTGCCATGCATTTTCAACATATTTCTCAAGACCCGAAAAATCAATAACATCATTGGAAAATTCGTAAAATATTTCCATCCAATGTTTGGATCTTTCTTCGGTTGTATGATTTGGATTTTCATAGATCCAATGCTGAAATTTATCTATCACCGCTATCCAAGGGAAAAGAGTAATTACTCTTTCCAATTGGTGTTCTTTGGCTCTTTTAAGATCTTCTTTATTATCAAAATAAACGTCCCAATGATCCATACTGAAAAGTTCCATAGCCATGCTGGCTACTTCCGCTATTTCCATGGGGTAATCTTTAAAAGAACTGAGTTCCAAAGTATGGGTAAGAAAAGATTGTACCGCATGGCCGCCCTCATGAACTATCGTGGTTACATCCTGCATTTGCCCTGCAGCATTCATAAAAATAAATGGGGCGCCGGTTTCCGCCAACGGCATATTGTATCCGCCCGGAGCCTTTCCACTCCTGCTTTCCAGATCAAGATGCTTCATCTTATTCATCTGCCGGAGGCAATCGCCAAAGAAGGGGCGAAGCTGCGTAAAACATTCTATGGTTTTATTGATAAGGTCTTTCCCATTTTCAAAAGGAACTAAAGGTTTGGTGTCATCCGGCTCCACTTCGGTATCCCAGGGACGAAGCTTTTCAAGATGCAATTTCTCTCTCTTCTTCTCATAAATTTTATGTACTAAAGGCAATACATGCTCTTTTACAGAATCGTGAAAACGGAAACAATCTTCTTTTGTATAATCAAAGCGGCCCAGTTCTTTAAATTTATAATCGCGGTAATTTTCAAAACCCGCATTCAGCGCTTCCTGGTTACGTTTTTGAATCAATTGGGCAAAGAGATTATTCAATTCATCTTTATCCTGCGATCTTCTTTCATTTATTTTCCGATATACTTCTTCACGAAGGGCCCTGTCGTGGCTTTCAAAAAACTTAGCAGCCTGCTGCAGCGTGTAGGTATCACCGTTAATCTCAATTTCCATACGTCCGGATATCATTCCGTATTGCTGTTGAAGCACGGCAAGCTCCGATTTTATCGAAACGTTTTCTTCCCGAAACAGCTCAATACTTTTGCGGATAGAACGCAGGTAAGTAAAATATTTATCCTGATCCAATTCATTAATAAACGGCGAACTAACTAATTTTTTATTTAGCTCAAAAGCATAAGGCTGAATCTTTGGTTGAATTTCCAGGCAATAAAAATTGAAAGATTCTTCCAGTTTTTTATTATTGGTATCGCAGGTCATTTTTATCTGGCGCCAACAAAAGTCTTCATTCAGCATGGCTTCCAGCTCACTCATATCCAGCAGCCATTTCTCCATATCTTCTTTCGAATGAATGCCTCTTTCCAAAAGTTCTTTGAAAAAAGGTTCAATAGTTTCCCAGTCAGACAAGATTAAGTTTTCAGGTAAATATTTCCTGGCTAATTTTTTTATATCAGCGGTTGTGTTCATCAATATAGACGTTTGACGTACGATGTAAAACGTACGATGTTTAATGTAAGATGTTTGTCCAAGGGGTTCTTTTCAAAGATGTACGATGTAAAAAAAATTCATTTGCTTGAGGCAAATTCTGATAACAAAAATAATTCAGGAGCCATCTAACAATTGAACAATTAACAATTCAACAATAAAACCATTGAGCAATAAACCTACTACTTCACTCCCCTGCTTTCTATCTTTCTCGGGTTAGTTTGTTGTGGCTTCAGGTTTAGATGTGTATTATCAACATGCGCAGGTTTCGCATTTTTTAATTCAGCAGCGACTTCCTTTTCCTCATCCGTTTTCACTTTTACTTCAATGTCGTTTTTATCAAGAATGTGATACCATTTTACCATTTTTTTCATATCACTCGCATAAACTCTTTCAAAGTCTAAATCCGGATATACTTTTTCAAAATAAGCTTTCAATGCTTTAGTATCAGCTTTTACATCAGGGATGTTTTCAGCGCTTTTCTTCATGGCATCAAATACATCCGCAAGATTGGTATTGTCTTTTGTGGTATAAACTTCTATGGTTTCCAAATGAGAAAAATTGTGCAAACGCGTACTTACAAATTTCGAAGTATTGTCTTCCAAAGAACGCACCACAGCGCCATCTGATTTTGATGACAGAAGCTCGAATAGCCCCGTTAGGCCGGTAACTGAAACAATTTTATTATAATCCATAAATTAATCTTTTGGTTTTGGGATGCAATTTAACTGAAAACATTTTGCCTAATGTTAATGAAATAAAAAACCCCGGATTTTTATCGGGGTAAACAATATGAATGAGTGTAGTGAATCTTATTTCCTGGTTAGAGATATTTCCATAGTTTTCATCTCTTTTCCATCCTGGGTCATGTACATCTCCATCTTTTGGTTGTTGTTATCAACAAGGGTAAAAGTTTGCCTTACAGGAACATCTTTCCCGGTAATAGGATCTACAGATACACCGTTAAATTGAATGGTTTTTGTGGCCGGATCCCAGGTTCCCTGCATCTGCATAATTCCTGTTCCCATATTATCAATCCAGGAACTTAAAAAAACTTTTTTTGCATTATCATATCCCAAAATGCTGAAACCCTCAAAGGGCATCCCGTTAAAATTTCCGGTGTGGGTAGATTGCTGGTAGCGCCCTCCCAGGATCATTTTATTTTCGACTGTGGCGGTACTTTTTGTGGGAGCCGCATCTGGCGTCATCCACGTAGTAACTTCTTCATTCCAGCTACCATCGCTCTCGGCGATCATTTTATGAACATCGCCGGGTGTCATGTATGCTTGCCAGGCTTTCATGGCTGCTTCATCTTGTGCGTGCAATCCGCCGAATGCGGAAATAAAGAGCACAGCACCAATAAAAAATGTAATCTTTTTCATAAAAAAAAGTTTAGATAAATTAAGGAATATAAATACAAGAATAATGCCGTTAAGTAACAATTTCAGATAGACAAAATCCGTTCAGAACTATTGAAAAATCTATTATTCTGATTTCTGCGCAGGTTTTTAAATATAACGGCGTCCAACCTTTTACTTAACCTTTCTTATGTATAAAATACTTATTTCTTTTCTTTTCGGCGTTATGATTTTTGCAAATGTAAATGCACAATCTGTTTCAGGAATCTTGCAGGATGCAAGCGATAAAACACCGCTTTCAGGAGCCACCATAAAATTATCAAAAAGCGACGCTACTTTAAACCCTTTTATAACAGTTAGTAATTCGCATGGCTCCTTTACTTTCAGAAATGTGCCGGAGGGAAATTATGCCCTTACTGTAACTTCAGTAGGGTATGCAAGCTTCAAAAAAGATATTCAAATTACTGGTAAAAATAGCAATCTCGGAGACATAAGCATTTCAAAAAGTGCTGAAACGCTTGCTACCGTTACTATTAACAGTGCCACTAATGTCCGGCAAAAAAACGATACCCTTGAATACGCTGCCAGTCAATATAAATTAAACCCGGATGCCACCGGCGAAGATTTAATTAAGAAGATGCCCGGGGTAACGGTTGACAAGTCCGGCGCAGTAACCGCACAGGGAGAAACGGTACAGAAAGTTACGGTGGATGGCCGCGATTTTTTTGGAGATGATGCCACTGCTACTTTGCGCAATCTACCTTCTGAAGTAATTGATAAAATACAGGTGTTTGATAAATTGAGCGACCAGGCGCAACTAACCGGTTTTGATGATGGAAATACAACCAAATCCATCAACATTGTTACAAAGGCTGATATGCGTACTGGAAATTTTGGACGTGTATTCGCAGGCTATGGCACCGATGACCGTTACAGTGCCGGCGGAAATGTAAGCTTCTTCAATAACGCCAGAAGAATTTCATTGATAGGCCTTACCAATAATGTAAACCAGCAAAATTTTTCTTCACAGGACTTGCTGGGCGTTACCAGTTCGGGCAACAGGGGCGGTGGTGGCCGGCGTGGCGGTGGCGGTGGCGGTGGTGGCAACTTTAGAGGTGGTGGCGGTGGAAATAATTTTAGCGTGGGCCAGCAAAGCGGTATTGCCAAAACCAATGCCTTTGGGATAAATTACAGTGATGCCTGGGGAAAGAAGATTGATGTAAGCGGTAGTTATTTTTTCAATAACAGCAATACTTCCAATGACCAAACTATCAACAGACAAAATTTTATTACTAAAGATTCTTCGCAGTACTATGATGAAAATTCGATTTCGAATAATCAGAATTATAATAACCGGGTAAATTTCAGATTGGATTATAAAATTGATTCCAACAATTCTATTTTAATTACTACCGGTCTCAATTTTCAAAATAACAATTCTACTAATTTAGTAAGCGGCGTTAATTCGCTTAATCAGCAAAATTTATTAAGCCAGACAGAATATGATATCAACAGTAATAATAAAGGATATAGCTTCAATAACGAAATTCTATTCCGCCACGCTTTTCCAAAAAGAGGAAGAAGTGTTTCTTTAGGATTCAATACTAATTTTAATAACCGCAACGGAGAGAATTTCCTGAATGCACAAAATATTTATTATAAATCTGCTACGGTAATTACCGATACGACCCAACAATTATCTGATCAAAAAAACAATACCAACAGATACAGTTTTAACCTTGTATATACCGAGCCTGTTGGTAAAAGAGCACAGCTACAAATCAATTACAATCCCTCTTTTCAAAAAAGTAGTGCTGACCAGGAAACATTCAATTATGATAACACCGCATCCAAATATTCATTGCTGGATACCAGTCTCAGCAACAAATTTGATAATACTTATAATACGCAAAATACAGGAATCACCTATCGGCTGGGCGATAGGAACAATATGATTTCAGCAGGGCTTTCTTATCAATACAGTGAGTTAAAAAGCGATCAGGTATTTCCACAGGTTACATACATTAATAATTCTTACAGCAACATTCTTGCTAATGCGTTTGCAAGATTGAAACTCTCTTCAAAAAGTAACCTCCGGGTAATTTATCGTTCCTCGGTAAACCCACCTTCTGTAACACAATTACAAAATGTGATCAATAATTCAAACCAGTTATTTTATACCACAGGTAATCCTGATCTGCAACAACAGTATACCAATAATATAATAACACGCTACACCTATACAAATAGCGCAAAAAGCCAGAGCATTTTTGCCAACTTATACTTTTCAACCATTAATAATTACGTAAGCAACGCAACGTACACGGCCAGTAAAGATTCTGCTCTTTCAAGTTCAGTGATTCTTCACAAAGGCTCTCAATTATCAAAACCCGTAAATCTGAATGGCTACATCAGCGCACGGTCATTCTTTACATTTGGAATGCCTTTGAAATTTATAAAATCGAACCTGAACTGGAATGCCGGAGTTAGTTATGCAAAGCTTCCCGGATTATTAAATAACATTTCCAACATTTCCAATTCGTATAATTACAACCTGGGCGCCGTGCTGTCGAGCAACATCAGCGAATACGTTGATTTTACCTTATCTTATTCCGCCAATATCAATGATGTAAAGAATACGATTCAACCATTATTAAACAATAATTATTTTACACAATCTGCCGGGATAACCACTAACTTTTTAACCAAAAAAGGATTATTTTTTCAGAACGATATTTCCAATCAATCCTATAAAGGTTTAACCGATGGATTTAATCAGGATTACTGGTTGTGGAATATGGCAATAGGTCAAAAATTTTTAAAGAACCAAATGGGTGAATTGAAATTATCGGTGTTTGATCTTTTAAAACAAAATAAGAGCATTACACGCGATGTAACAGAATCGTATGTGCAGGATGTAAGAAACCATGTACTGCAACAATATTTTATGCTGACGTTTACTTATAAATTGAAGACCTTTGGAAAAGGGCGGGTAAGTAGTGAAGGTAGAGAAAACCGTCGGTTCGAAGGTCGTGACGGGCAGCCTTTTGGTGGGCCGGGAAGATTTCCACTTTAGCATAAAAAAATAATGTTTTGAACGAAAGGGAACTAATTGTTCTTCTTAAAAAAAAGGACAGGGAAGCTTTTAAAAGTATTGTAGAAACCTGGCAGGACATGGTGTATAATACTGCACTCGGAATTTTACAAAATGCAGAGGATGCCGAAGATACCGCCCAGGAAGTTTTTATACAGGTATATGAATCTATCGCTTCATTCAAAGAAGAATCTAAATTTTCAACATGGGTTTACCGCATTACCGTTTCAAAGGCACTGGATCATATCAGAAAGAAAAAAAGAAAAAAACGCTTTGCATTTATACAAAGCCTGTACAGGGAAAGTAATGGTTTAATGATTGATCCGCCAGACTTTTTTCATCCGGGTGTAAAGATGGAAAACAAAGAAAATGCGGCAGTTCTTTTTAAAGCGATGGAAAAATTACCGGCCAATCAAAAAACGTCATTTGTGCTAAATAAAATGGAAGGTTTAACTTACCAGGAAATTGCGGACATCATGAATCTTAGCGCATCAGCAGTGGATGCATTGCTTCAAAGAGCCAGGCAAAATCTGAAAAAAAATTTAAAAGAATATTATAAGAGCTTTGAGTAGTGAGTATTAAGTAAGTAGCGAGTTTAAGTAAAACACAGGTTTTAAAAAATATAAACGTCTAAATATCGAATGTTTTTCAACACAATAAACACATAATCATGCAAGAGAAATTCAGAAAAAAAATTGAAGATACCCTGCACAGTATTGATGGTATTGAAAAAGCATCTCCCAGCCCATTCTTCTTTACAAGACTGGAAGCACGCATGAACAGAGAAAAGAATACATGGGAAAAAATAGCATCATTCGTGGCCAGGCCTGTTGTGGCCCTGGCTTCTATCTGTTTAGTGATTATGATCAATGCTGCCGTTGTTTTTTCTTCATCAGATGCAAAAGATGCAACTGCATTCCAAAATAACGAAATAGCCACTGTGGATGAGTACAGCCAGGTCAGCGTTATCTTTTACGAATATGAAAATACAAAACCATGATGGATAGTAATCAAAAAAATAAAGCGCTCATCTCTATTATCATTTTTCTTTTGATAACCAACATCGCTATGCTTATATTTTTTGTGGTGTTAAGTAATCCCGGGAATAAAAAATATTCTAACCGTGACCAGAACGGTATGTCCACTCTACTTCAGAAAGAAGTTGGTTTTTCAAAAGATCAACTGGATCAATACCAGGCTTTGAGAACCCAGCAACGCCAAAATGTAAAGCCTTTGTTTAATGAAGTGAGGAAAGCAAAAGAAAACTTTTATGGGTTAATTTATTCTCCAAACGTTTCCGATTCTCTGTTGAGTGCTGATGCAGATTCCATAGCTCAAACACAAAAAAAACTTGACCTACAGATGTTCAATCATTTTAAAATGGTTAGGAATATTTGCACACCCGACCAACTGCAAAAGTTCGATTCCACCATTAAAAAAGTAGTAGCACGAATGACCGGGAGGTCGGGGAAGGGAAAGCCCAGGCAATGAAAATAAATTTCGATTTCACATACATTTAAATTAAAAAAAACATGAAAACAAAAATTAGTCTCTTGCTCTCATTCATTTTGATGGTTACCATTTCTTCTTTTGCGCAGGGGCCGCAACGCCGCACGGTTGAAGAAAGAGTAAAATCCGTAATGGAAAAATTATCTGCTTTAAGCCTTGACCAATCCCAGACTCAGAAAACAGACAGCGTATTTATGGATTATTATAAAGCGCAGGATAAGATGAGGGAAGATGCCAGAACCTCAGGCGAACGCCCCGATCGTAGTGTATTTGAAAAAATGACTAACGACAGAGATGAAAAATTGAAGGCGATTTTTACAGCCGATCAATTCACTAAATATAAGAATGAAGTGGAAGCTACCTTACGTCCACAGCGTCAAAGGAGCGCAGGAAATTAATCTAAAAGAATAAACGTCTTTTATGAAAAGGTTGACCACATCAACCTTTTTTTATTAAAAAAAATCCCCTGTGAGGAGTTTTTTACTCTTCATTTTTTATCCTCCAGCAAATCATTATTCTTCTCCTGTATCAAATCCAATATCTTACTCTTTCCTAATTTTTTTACAGAACTGGAAACAAAATGTTGTGGTAAAAATTGTTGGGTTGTACGCAGGCTCTCTAAAAATGATTTTATGTTCTTACTAACCACTGCCTGTTTTTCTTTATCCGCTTTTGTGAAAATAAGCGTAAAAGGAATTTGCCACAAATTGAGATTCTTTATAAATTCAAGATCCAGTTTTTGTGGAGCATGGCGCGAATCAATCAACACAAAAACATTCACCAGGTTTTCTCTTTTTCTCAAATAGTTTTCAATCATTTGCTCCCATCTTCGCCTGCTGTTTAGCGAAATTTTGGCAAACCCATATCCGGGCAGATCTACCAGGTACCATTTTGTTTCGTCGTATTCGCCCACCTTTGAAACACTGTTGATTTCAAAGTGATTGATCATTTGTGTTTTGCCCGGCGAGTTAGAGGTCTTAGCTAATTTATCATTATTGCAAAGCATATTGATGAGCGATGATTTACCCACATTACTTCTCCCGATGAAAGCATATTCCGGCTTGTCGGGCACCGGGCATTTTTCATAATCGGGGCTACTGATAATATACTGTGCCTTTTTGATGTGCATACCTGCGCAATATACATTAATAGCTCATAGCGATACTTGATGCTTGATACTTGATACTTGATTTCAAAAATAAAAGTGAAAGAATCATTAACCGTTCGGGTTATAAAGTCAAAAAACTATCTTTGGTGCGATGAACGTTTATCCCCACGATACCGTAGTACCTTTTAAAAATTCTACAGAAAGCAAGACCAAACAGGTTGAAAATATGTTTGATAAAATTGCTTTCCGCTATGATTTTTTGAATCGTTTTTTAAGCGCAGGTATTGATGTTGGCTGGCGCAAAAAAGCCATCAAACAATTGCTATCATTACAACCAAAAAAAATACTTGATGTAGCTACCGGCACGGGAGATTTTGCCATTACCGGTTATGAAATCCTAAAACCTGAAAAAATTATAGGTATAGATATCAGTGATGGCATGCTTGACATAGGCCGGAAAAAAATATTGAAAGCAGGCTTGCAAAACCACATTGAGTTGTTGAATGGCGATAGCGAGGCAATTTTATTTGATGATAATTCGTTTGATGCAGTTACAGTTGCTTTCGGGGTAAGAAATTTTGAGCATCTTGAAAATGGATTATCAGAAATAAAAAGAGTATTGAGGCCTGGTGGAAAATTAATTGTGCTGGAATGTACGAAGCCTTCAATGCCGGTGATAAAACAATTGTATCATTTTTACATGAAATTTATAACACCGAAAATTGGAAAAATAATTGCGAAAAATAATGATGCTTATCAATATTTAAACGACTCGGTTCTTCAGTTTCCCGAGAAAGAAAATTTCATTCACATTTTAAACCAATCAAACTATAGAAACGCTTTCTACAAAACATTGACTTTAGGAATATGCACCATTTATTGCGCCGAAAAATAGTTTTTATAATACTATCCTTGTTTTGTACTACCGCGTCTATGGCACAGTTGCGTGACAACCTCAACCAGGAAACTCACGACGATAAGCCCTATCATTTTGGTATCAATCTCGGATATAATAAATCGCATTTTTCATTTACCCATCATCCCCGTTTTTTACAATACGATTCTATAATGGATGTGGAAAGCATCAACAACTCCGGAATTAATTTAGCATGGTTGGTAAACGTGCGCATGAGCAATCACTTCGATCTTCGTTTGCATCCGCTCGATCTTACTTTTTCTGAAAAAGCATTTTTGTACAAAGAAAAGTATACACCCGATACTTTGGTAACCAAGAAGGTTCAGTCTATTACGCTTAGCTTTCCGGTGCACATAAAATTCAGCAGCGACCGCATAAAAAATTTAAAAGTATATACCATTGCTGGTGGAAAATTTGATTACGATCTTGCCAGCAATGCGGGTGCCAGCAAAGCAGAAGATCTTATTAAACTAAAACGTTCGGATCTCAGTGTAGAGTTGGGTTTGGGATTCCATATTTATTTTCCCTTTTTTGTATTATCGCCCGAGATCAAGCTCAGCAGTGGTTTGGTAAATCTTCATAGCCGCGATGTGGATCTGCGGTATTCCAATGTAATTGATAAGATCAATTCCAAGATGATTACTTTTTCGTTGACGGTAGAATAATGATTGCAGATTTTAGATTTTGATTTTGGTGCTTTCTCAATTCCCTTTCAGGGGTTAGGGGGTTAATAATTATAATCTCTTCTTGCCGCATTCCACCTGATGCCGATATTAAAAAGACTGGTATTGTCAAGCCCCGTAGATTTTCTAAAGAGATAATTCCCTTCTATAAAAAGATTTTCTCTTAACTCATAAGCCAGTGTCACGGCAGCGTTGAACACTTTTACTTTATTTCCGCTTCCTATAAAATAGCCAAAGTTTTTGGTACGGGTAGTATATAATTCAAAAGGGTTGCCACCAAAATTTTCGCCAGTTGTATCAAGCCCTTTATAATAATAAATAGCCCGCGCATCAAAATACCATTTCGGTGCAGGCTGGTATTTCAGAAGCCCAACGAACTCCTGGAAATTCGATCCCAAAGGATGCGCCAGTGGCTGGTTATAATGAGTATAATTGGCTGTAGAATCATTATGCGAATAAGTAAAAGGCCTTACCCTGTTGCTTTCCAACTGTAGATCAAGATTTTTTATCTTAAAGGCATCTATGTATTTAACGCCGAGTTGGTACCCATATTTATTAGCCCAATACCCATTGTTTTTTGAAATTTCGCTCAGCAGAAATTCATCCAAAAGTAATTGCCCATAAAACTGAAACTGATGAGCCGCATTGGCTTTAAAATCAATTCCGGCCACCGCGTTGTCAGGGCTTCCTACGGTTCCTTCCACATGCCTTAAGAAAATAATGGGATTTAAATATTCAAAATCAAACCGATTTTTTCTTCCAAAAACAACACCTTCAAACAAACCAACATTCAGCCATTTGGTTACGTTCATACTCAGGTGATGCATGGCCGAATATTTTCTATCTAATAAATTATCTCCTGATTTAGAATATTGTGGCATCAGCTCCATAAAAATATTCTGATAATTAAATTTCCAGATTTTGGTATTGAGTTTCAGAAATAAATAACTATCTCCGAAATCATCCAAAAAAAGACTTCTATATCCATTGCCTATAAAGTTTTTATCGTAGCCAAATTGTACATCAATATACTTAGTTACATTAAAAGTAAAGTAGCCTCTTCCATCAAAATAATCATAACCATTGTTTTTAAATCTTTTGTAGAAACCCACGCCAGGCACGGCTCTGTTCCCGTTTACATAATCTGTAAAAAATTGTGGCCCTCTTTCCTGGTTATCGGTAATGGTGGTGGAGAAACCGATTTTATTCGCGATGCGCCCGCGTAAAGTAACGCCGCGTTTATTGTAATAAAGAGATTGATCATTTCCCGATTCCTTGCCAACTTGCAAAGACAATACAGGATTTACAGCAAGAAAAAAATCTTTGGTATTTACTTCAAGAAGGTTGGGTTGGGTAACATAGAAATTTTTCAGGATTGGCTTCTTACTTAAAAACGTTTCTTTGGAACCTGTTACCCATTCAGAGTTGTTCATTAAAAGAGAATGCAAATTATACTCATCTACGGGAGTAAGATCAAAGCCATCAGCATGATTGATACTGTCCGAATACTCGGCTTCCTCCACGACAGCGCGGCGGCTGTAAGGTTTTACGGAAGAAAAATTAAGATCAGTATTTTTGCCTTGCTTAATTTCCATCCGTTCAATAAAATCATTTTCTTTTGAACCTTCGGGGAGGTAAGTGGTTTGTGCAAAAATGAATGCCGGATAAAAAATTACCAGCAGGGTAATCAAGCTTTTTATAATTTGCATTGGGTGGGTTGTTAATGATTTAATTTCAAGTTATGCAAAATTATCTTTTTAAACAGATATCTATCGTCAATGAAAATAAAATTGAAGAGAAAGATATTTATATCAAAAACGGCCGGATACAAAGAATCGATAACAATATAGATGTAAAGGAAAAAGTAACAGAGATACCGGGCAAAGGCAAGCATTTGCTCCCAGGCGTTATTGACGACCAGGTGCATTTTCGTGAACCTGGCCTTACTCATAAAGCCACTATTTATACAGAAAGCAAAGCCGCAGTTGCGGGTGGTGTCACTTCTTTTATGGAAATGCCAAACACAATCCCCAACGCGCTTACCGTAAGTTTACTGGAAGAAAAATATGCCATTGCCAGGCACCATTCATTGGCCAATTATTCTTTTTTTATGGGAGTAAGTAATACCAATGCAGAAGAGGTTTTAAAAGTAAACAGGAAGAAAAGTGAAGTGTGTGGGGTAAAAATTTTTATGGGTTCCAGCACCGGGAATATGCTGGTGGATAGTGAGCCGGCGCTACATAAAATTTTTAGCGAAAGCGAGTTATTGATTGCAACTCATTGCGAAGACGAGAAAATAATCAAGCAAAATTACAGCAACATCAAAAGCATAAAGCCTATTCTTTCACCTTCCGATCATCCGGTAATAAGAGATGAAAATGCTTGTTATACTTCTTCTTCATTCGCTATTTCATTGGCAAAAAAATACAATAGCCGGTTACATATTTTACACATTACTACCGAAAAGGAATTGAAGCTTTTTACCAACACCATCCCTTTAAAAGAAAAAAGGATCACCGCTGAAGTTTGTGTGCATCATTTACATTTTACTGCTGATGATTATGAGAAATTGGGTTATTTAATAAAATGCAACCCGGCAATAAAGGAAGCCAAAAATAAAGAAGCCTTATGGAAAGCCTTACTGGACGATCGTTTAGATATAATTGCTTCGGATCATGCGCCCCATACTTATGAGGAAAAGCAGCCTCCTTACGAACACGCGCATTCGGGATTGCCTTTGGTACAACACACTCTATCGTTGATGTTGTCCTATTATAAAGAAGGAAAAATTTCTTTGGAAAAGATAGCAGAAAAAATGAGTCATGCCGTTGCCGATTGCTTTAGAATTAAAGACCGCGGATACATAAGAGAAGGATATTTTGCTGATTTGGTATTGGTAGATTTAAATAAATCAACTACCGTGAAGAAAGAAAATCTTTTGTATAAATGTGGTTGGAGCCCTTTGGAAGGAATTGAATTCCCATCCATGGTTGAGCAAACATTTGTAAATGGGAATCGTGTGTATCAAAATGATGGCAATATCATTTTCGATGAGTCTGTAAAAGGAGAAAGGATGCATTTTAAAGATTAATTGGATGTTTAAATGGTTATATTGTTGAATGGCTAAATGGTTGAATGGACAACCAATTAATCCATAACCCAGTTAACTAATAAACTTATAGAAGAAATGGAAACAGATAAAACTACTTTAGATGATCTTTCAATTTTTAATCGTGAGGAAGAATTTTCTGTTTTCAGTAAATTAAATTTAACAAGAACGGTCGGCGGGAGGGAAAAATTAAGGCAGATTTTCAGTAAGTCGCTTAATGATATTGAATCCATCAACAACGTTCAGAAAACTTTACAGTTAATCCTTGAAAAGCAGAGCCAGTGGCCGCTTACCATCAGTAATGGTTCTATAATGATGATTCATAAATTTTATGAAACTTCTATAGACCAGCCTCCTGCGCATCCTACTTCTACTTCAGCTCATTATTATAAATTATTTCATGGCCCTGATTTTTCTTTAATCAAATATTCCACAGGCCATGCTTTTGATTTTATAAAAGGCATGCAGGAAATTATCGCCATTTTTTTAAATGAAGAGGCACCGGCAAATTTTAAGAAGCTTCTTGAAAAGGCGAAAATACTTGCTGAAAAGCAACAGCTTCAAATCATATCTCATAAAGAAAAAAGCAGTAACCTTTCTATAACGGAGATGCTTACACTATCTTTTTATATCAGGTATCATTACAAACAACAATTGCTTGAGTTGATTGAAATTTATTTTCACCTCGATGCATGGTACGGCATGGCAATGGCCGTTAAAGAATTTAATCTCGTTTTCCCTAAGTTTATTGCTTCCGATGAGCCTGTTTTAAAAGCAGAAAAATTGTTTCACATTTTATTGCAGGATCCTGTTGCTTATGACATTGAATTGGGCAAAAAAAATAATTTTGTTTTCCTTACCGGCGCTAATATGGCGGGCAAAAGCACTTTTATAAAAGCAGTGGGAAGCGCTGTATTTTTAGCTCATATCGGTATGGGCGTTCCTGCGCAAACAATGGAACTTTCTTTGTTTGCGGGTTTGCTCAGCAATATCAATGTGATGGACAATGTGGCAAAAGGTGAAAGCTATTTTTACAATGAAGTACAAAGAATTAAGAACACCATTTTAAAAGTAAATGATGGCAGAAAATGGTTGATCCTTATAGACGAATTATTCAAAGGCACCAATGTGCAGGATGCCATGAAATGCAGTACAGTAGTGATTGAAGGCCTGATTAAAATAAAACGCTCCTTGTTTATTTTGTCAACACATTTATATGAAATAGGCGACCAGTTAAAAAAATATCCCAACATTGATTTTAAATATTTTGAAACCAGCGTAACTGATGAAAAACTTTCTTTTAGTTATCAGCTCAAAGACGGAGTAAGTAATGACAGGTTAGGGTATTTAATTTTAAAAAAAGAAAAAGTGATTGAGTTGCTGAATGAATTGTAAATTTTATGAAGGAAGGTTCTTATGAAGAATCAACATACAACTTAACTCATTAAAATGTATACCCTGGAAGATACCCTCACTTTCAATAAATAACTTTCAATTTCACATACGCATTATTTTCACTACTTTCATTTAATAATAATTATTTTATTCCATGTTAGTCAAAACTTTTGGCAGCGCTGTTTATGGGGTGGAAGCCATAACCATTACCGTGGAAGTAAATGTGAGCAGTGGAAAATTTACTTCCATTGTTGGCCTTGCCGATAATGCGGTAAAAGAAAGTTTGGAGCGCATGGAGAGCGCCATCAAATCAAACGGCTATCATTTTCCCAGGACAAAAGTGGTGGTAAACCTTGCACCGGCAGACATTCGCAAAAGCGGGACTGCATTCGATTTGCCTATAGCCATGGCCACATTGGGCGCCAGCGAGCAATTGGAAAATGCAGAGAAACTCACCGACTATGTTATCATGGGCGAGCTGAGTTTAGATGGAATGGTGCGGCCTATAAAAGGCGCACTACCCATTGCGATACAGGCAAGAAAAGAAAACTTCAAAGGATTAATTCTTCCTAAAGAAAATGCCCGTGAAGCGGCAATGGTCAATAACTTAAAAGTGTATGGCGTAGGCCACATCAATGAAGTGATTGATTTTTTTATTGATGAGAATTCCATACAGCCAACGATTGTAAACACGCGTGAAGAATTTGCCAATGCACAAAGTGATTTTGAAATAGATTTTTGTGATGTAAAAGGCCAGGAAAATATAAAGCGTGCTTTGGAAATTGCAGCCGCAGGTGGGCACAATGCGATATTGATAGGGCCTCCGGGCGCCGGTAAAACCATGCTGGCAAAGCGTTTGCCAACTATACTTCCGCCACTGAGTTTGCAGGAAGCATTGGAAACTACCAAGATTCATAGCGTAGCAGGAAAGCTTCCGGAAGATGCTACCTTAATTTCCAAACGCCCTTTTCGTTCGCCCCATCATACCATTTCTGATGTAGCATTGGTGGGCGGAGGCGGCATTCCTCAGCCCGGCGAAATTTCTTTGGCACATAATGGTGTTTTATTTTTAGATGAATTACCCGAATTTAAAAGAACCGTTTTAGAGGTAATGCGTCAACCGATGGAAGAGAGAAAAGTAACTATCTCAAGAGCAAAAGTGGCGTTGGATTTTCCATCCAGTTTTATGCTGATTGCTTCTATGAATCCCTGTCCATGCGGCTATTACAATCATCCTGAAAAAGAATGCAGTTGCCCACCCGGCGCTGTTCAAAAATATTTAAATAAAATTTCGGGGCCGTTATTAGATCGTATAGACCTTCATGTGGAAGTAACCCCGGTGGCCTTCAGCGAATTATCTTCCACACAAAATTTTGAAAAAAGCGAAAGCATCCGCGCACGTGTGGTGAAAGCAAGAGAGAGGCAGGCAGCGCGTTATAAAGAAAATGAAGGCGTTTATTGCAATGCTCAAATGAGCAGCAAAATGCTAAAAGAGATTTGTGTAATCACACAAGTGGGCGCCAATCTTTTAAAGATAGCCATGGAAAAATTAAATCTTTCCGCACGTGCTTACGACCGCATTTTAAAAGTAAGCCGCACCATTGCCGACCTCGACGGAAGCGATGATATAAAACCGGAACATCTTGCCGAGGCCATTCAATACAGAAGTTTAGACAGGGAAGGTTGGGCGGGGTGATATGCACCTAACTCCTTAAGGGAAACAACTGCAAAATTTTGTTTCCTTTAGAAGTTAGGAGTCTATTTTTGCATCATGAAATTATTGCTCCAATATTTAAAACCCTACAAATGGTTGATGGCATTAACCCTATTGCTGGCCTCCATCAACCAGGTTTTTTCCATGCTGGATCCATTGATCTTTGGTAAAATGTTTGATGAATTCGTAACCAAGCCTCATGCCAATAACAGGACACAATCCCAATACCTAACAGAAGTATTATTTTATCTAGGGATGCTTATAGGTGTGGCAATGGTTTCAAGAATCGCCAAAGCATTCCAGGATTATTTTGGAAATGTAGTAGTACAAAAATTCGGAGCAAGATTATTTACCGATGGCCTCAAGCATTCCATGAAACTGCCTTACCAGGATTTTGAAGATCAGCGCAGTGGCGAGACTTTATCTGTTCTTTCCAAGGTAAGAGCCGATACGGAAAAGTTCATTGTTTCTTTCAACAACATTCTGTTCGGAATCATTGTAGGCGTGGTTTTCGTAACGGTATATTCTTTTTCATTGCATTGGTCCATCATGCCCGTGTATGTTTCGGGAATTATTCTGCTGTCCGTTATGACGAGCATCCTTAGCCGGAAAATAAAGCACATTCAAAAAAAGATTGTTTCCCAAACCAACACGCTTGCAGGAACTACTACCGAATCATTAAGAAATATTGAACTGGTAAAAAGTCTTGGCCTTACCCACCAGGAAATAGAAAGGCTTAACAACAATACTTATAAAATACTGGGCCTCGAGCTGAAAAAAGTAAAGAGCATCCGTACTTTAAGCTTTATACAAGGCACCTTCGTAAATTTTTTGAGGCAGGCGATTATGTTCATTCTGCTATGGCTGATCTTTCAGGATACGATCACTCCCGGCCAGTTAATGACCCTTACTTTTTATTCCTTTTTTATTTTCGGGCCGCTACAGGAAATTGGTAACATTATTATTTCTTATCGCGAAGCAGAAGCCTCATTGAATAATTTTCATGTCCTGATGAATAAAAGTCCCGAGCAAAAACCCATCAGTCCGATCACTCTTGGAAACATCCATGAGCTGAAGTTCATGAATGTAAGATTCAAACATCAATCCGCGCAACAGCCCGCTCTGGTAAATATAAATTTTGATGTAAAAAAAGGAGAAACCATTGCTTTTGTAGGCCCTTCAGGTTCGGGAAAAACCACCCTTGTAAAATTGCTGGTGGGCTTATACATTCCCCAGCAAGGAAAAATTTTATATAACCGTATTGACCGGTCGGATATAGATTTTGATGTATTGCGAACCCAGATAGGCTTTGTAACGCAGGATACACAATTGTTTGCGGGAACCATAAAAGAGAATCTTTTGTTTGTGAACCCAACAGCAACGGATGAACAGATTATTAGCGCATTAAAAAGAGCCGCCTGTTATAATATTTTGGAACGGGCAGAAAAAGGAATTGATACGGTAATCGGCGAAGGAGGCATTAAAATTTCCGGTGGGGAAAAACAACGTTTGTCCATAGCACGGGCACTCCTCCGTCATCCGCATTTATTAATTTTTGATGAAGCCACTTCTTCTTTAGATTCTTTAACAGAGGAAGAAATTACGAATACCATCAAAGATGTTTCTTCCAAAAAAGAACAGATCACTATT
>DATCWN010000088.1:0-2143 GCA_036566285.1 Hanamia sp. | reverse complement strand
AACTGCTTTTTTTACGGCCTGCCTTACTGATAAAGAGCAGTCGTGGATAGAAGTGCAGCCGGCGAATAATTATGTGCCTCCTGCTGGCTGATGATGCCAAAATAGCTTACCATTTTACTAATAGCTTTACTACTCTGCTTGTCAATTATTATTCAATTGCAAAGGCAAGTATACAACAACTATAAACATTATCACATCACATGAAACTCCTTCTCAATCTTTTAAAAATTTTTTTTCTAAATATAAAATACCTTCGTTTACAATTCTTCATTTAAAAAATATTTTATTATGTCACGGTTTTCTGTTCGCTCCCTTGCGGTAATGATTATCGCATTTGGATGCATTTTCTTTTTTGCATTTACTACGCATCCTAAAAATAATAAACCTGCAATACCTCCACATGAAGATAATGCCGGACTGACATTACCTTCTGGTTTTTCAGCGCATAAAATAATTGATAGTTCCGCCAGGGCAAGGCACCTGGTAGTAACGCCCCAGGGCATTATCTATGTAAAATTAGCCCGTGTAAAAAATGGCAAGGGCATTCTGATTATGCGGGAAGATGCCAATGGCAAAGCCACTATCACCGGCGGATTTGGTAATTATGGCGGCACCGGTATTTATTTGAAAAATGGTTACTTATACGCCTCTTCCAACGAGGAAATATTTCGTTATAAACTAAATGAAAAGAATGAAGTAATAAATCCTGATCAGCCTGAAAAAATTGTTACCGGTTTGAAGGCGGGACGTCAGCATGAAACCAAATCCATTGTGCTGGATAACGATGGCAATATTTATGTAAATATTGGATCTCCTCTAAACTCCTGCCAGGAGCAGGATAGGCAGAAAGGATCGATGGGTATTAAGGGTTGCCCACTTTTAGATTCAGCAGGTGGCATCTGGCAGTTTAGAGCAGATAAACTAAATCAGACTTATGGCGATGGCGTACGTTATGCCACTGGCCTGCGCAATGTGGTAGGATTGGATTGGAATCAACAGAATAATACTTTGTTCGTAATGCAGCATGGACGCGATCAACTTCACGACATTTTCCCTGATTTATTTACTGAAAAAGAATCATCTCTTTTGCCAGCGGAATGTATGTACATGCTCAATAAGGGCGATGATGCCGGATTCCCGTTTATTTATTATGACCAGATACAACATAAAAAAATACTGGCTCCTGAATATGGCGGCGATGGCAAGATTGAAGGAAGTAAGGAATATATAGATCCGGTAGTGGCTTTCCCGGGGCACATGGCGCCAAATGGTTTGTTGTTTTATACCGGTAATGCTTTCCCTGAAAAGTATAAGAATGGTGCGTTTGTAGCCTTTCATGGTTCATGGAATCGTACCCCTGAAAAACAAGCCGGCTTTTATGTAGCTTTTGTACCTTTTAAAAATGGCAAACCTTCAGGTGATTGGGAAATTTTTGCGAATGGATTTGCAGGAGTCGACGAGGTTGTTTCTACACGCCAGGCACAACATCGCCCATGCGGATTGGCACAGGGCGCCGATGGTTCACTGTATGTTACCGACGATGTAAAAGGAACTATTTACAAGATTGAATATCACAAATAAAGAAATCAGAGGATTAAAAAAATGATTAAAATAGTTATTGGTTTTTTGCTTTTATTTACCAGCAATTCTCTTTTTGCACAAACCAAAAAAGCTTTTGTAATAAGGCCCAAAACTGCGTCTGCGGCAGGTTTGTCAGCTTCAATAAATCGTGGCAAACTTGTTTACGCAAGTTACTGCCTCACCTGTCACCAGGCCGATGGAGGTGGCGTACCCAATTTGAATCCACCACTGATTCAAACGTCTTATGTGTTGGGTAATAAAGACCGCCTGATAAATGTGGTACTAAATGGGTTTACAGAACACGTGGATATTGATGGCGAATCTTACTCGAATAATATGCCGCCTTTTAATGCACTGAAAGACCAGCAAGTTGCTGATGTGTTAACTTATATCCGGAATAATTTTGGTAATAAAGCAAGCGCCGTTAGTTCTGCTGAGGTACAAAAAGTAAGGAAGACTGTAAAGAAGAAATAGTTTTTCTAATTCGGGTTTATGTTGTTTTACAAAAAACACTTAGTCTCATTGGGGATTTTATTGTCTGATATAATTTGCTTTTAACCCA
>DATCWN010000390.1:0-6667 GCA_036566285.1 Hanamia sp. | reverse complement strand
AGGTTTAATAAAAACCACGCATCTGAACCAGTCAAATGCCCTCTTTACTTTCGAAGAGAGCTACCAGAAGCCTGAGGAAAAAATCAATCACCTGAGGATGTGGAACGGCCGCCAGGAGAATTATTTTGGGTTAATCATTAACCGGGGGAATAATTATTACCATAAAAATGATGAATTCTGGATCGTACCCAAAGCCGCACCAGCAAGCAAACTTGTGAGCTATGATGCCAGCAAAAGCGTGGATAACAAAGGCTACTTTTACAGTTATACAGTCCATCACAACGGTAAGAAGTACATCAAAGTAATTGAGGTGCATAACATTCTCAACGGGGAAAAAGTTTTTGAAAGACGGTTTGATGCCCCTGATGTTGATGATGCTAAATTGGTGGTAGACCCCGGTGGGAAATATGGCTTTCTGTATAGCACCACATCATCAAAAGATGCTTTCCTGTATGACCTGAATACCGGGAAACAATTATGCAAAATAGCGTTACCCGACAATAAAGAAAGAGGGATAAAAAAACTAGACAGAGCGTCCGGGGAAAAATACATTTGTGAGGATGTCCGCTTTTCTGAAGACGGCACGCGTTTATCTTGTATTTGGGTGCATCATTATAGTATAAACCCAACATCTGTGTCAGAGTATGTTAAAAGCGCTTACCTATCCATTTTTGATTTGCAATAAGAAATTTTTAAAACGGATCAATACCCGAACACAGTCAGCAAGCTTATATTAAATGCTGTAAAACAAAACAACAAACCCATTTAAATCAATTAAAAATCATCCCTTAACTGTATGAGAAAATTAGCCATTCTTCCCATTGTTATTGTATTTATTTTTTTTGCTGCAAAAGCGACTGCACAAAGCGATTTTCTGCCCGGATACTATGAAAAGGTTATCAAAAAAGGCGCCCTGGTCGGGGTAAAAAGCACCTACAAACGTGGTAAAGGACAAATACCGGCAGCATACGACAGCCTCAAGGGTTCAGCGTCTTTTGTTTTTGCCTTTAAGAACGCAAAAGTTGATGTTTATAAACGTGACATATTTTTTCAGCTCTATCTTACCTCTGTTTTACCGCGGGATATACCTATGATCCTTTCCTTCTCCGATAATAATCTCTTTATGATAAAGAACGGAAGAAGCGCTACGCTTGTTTATGAAAACGGCCTGTGGGGCTGGAAGACAATAAGCACCAACTATCAGGTGGCCGCACAATATGATTCTATAAAAATTTTTAAAGACTGGTACTACAAGGTTTATAAAGAAGGCAAAACCGGCCTGGCAGACGTGAATAATACGTTACTGGTTCCTCTCCTTGATTATGAGATCCTGGAAGAAAAATTAGGCGACGTGTACAGGCTATACACTACAGACAAAAACACAGGGAACGGCTTAATAGGTTTATACCTTAGTTCTGTTCGTAAGACTATTATTCCACGCTATCAACGGGTTTACAGGGAGCCTTTTTCAAAAACGGTTAATTATAAAAGTACGAACTACTATGAATGGATAGTAGCCACCAGCCCTGAGGGTAAGGTGGATTACTATGACATCAGAAGCTTAACGCTGCTCCCCGCTGAAGATGCCGCCTCCATCATTGCCATTAATACAAAAAATACAGAGGAAGGAGAAGCGCATAAAAAACAAATGGCCATTAATGAACAGCGCAAAAAAGAAGTTTATGCAGGGCTTCGTGTTTTCAGGAATGAACAAGGCAGTTTAGGAATTCTCGATGCAGGCGGCAAGGTCATTGTTCCTGCCGGCCTCAAAGCAATTTCACTTGGATGGAATGACGGGGGGTCTATTGAGTGGGAATGGAAGGCAGCGCCCGGCAAACATGGCTTACTTTTCCCGGATGGCTACCTCAGGGATAATTTCACAAGACATGAAAATGACACCATGATTTTATTTCGTGATAAAATTGGATTAGTGGATCCTCAGCTTGAATTTCATTTCTCTACCAAATATGATAACCACCCCAACCTTGCGCTGGCGCCCGAAGGAGGATTCAAAGATTTTTCCAGGTTTGATAAATGCTCCAATTGCAAATATGGGAAAATACCCGCCCGTTCTTACCAGGTAAAAGAAGATTATACAGTTGCCCCTTCAAAAACCACTACCACCACAGAGAAATTAGTGTCGAGGGACCTTGACAAAGACGGCAAGTTTCCCACCCGTACTACCACTACCTATACTCCCGCACTGAAGGGTACCAGGTCGCATACGGTTTATGAGCCTGAGAAAATCTGCGACCGTTGTGAGGGTAAGGGAAACATAGCGGAGATCATAACCTGGAATGACCGGTTACAAAGATTTGATAGAAAAGTTTTCGGAGCTGCTACTAATCCTTTGCTGAATCGGAAATAGATTGCAAAGGAAATAATTTCCGGAGCAAAAAAACAACAAACCCACTTAAACAAATAAAAACCATCCCTTAACTGTATGAGAAAATTACCCATTATTCCCATTGTTATTGTATTCATTTTTTTTGCTGCAAAAGCAACTGCACAAAGCGAGTTTAAGCCTACCCCCTATGAAAAGCTTTTGAAAAAAGGCGCCCTGGTTGGGGTGAAAAGTACATACAAACGTAGTAAAGGACAAATACCGGCAGCCTACGACAGCCTCAAGGCTTCCAAGTCTCATATTTTTGCCTACAAGAACGCAAAGATTGATATTTATGAACGGAATGTTTTATTTCCCCTTTATCTTTCATCTGTTTCACCTCAGGATATACCCATGATCGTTTCGTTTTCTAACCTTAGTTATGAAAGAGGCCTAAATCTTGTTTACGAAAACGGCCTGTGGGGCTGGATTACTAAGAATTACAGATACAAGGTGGCTGCCCAATATGATTCTCTAAAAATTTTTGGTACTTACAACTATTATAAGGTTTATAAAGGAGGCAAAATAGCCCTGGTGGAACCGGATAATAAAGTGCTGGTTCCTTTCAGCGATTATGAGATTCCTGAAGAAACATATATCGACGTATATCAGATCTCCACCATAGATAAAAATACAGGAATGAAATTATTGGGTTTGTACCGAGATTCTGTTCGCCGCATTCTTCCGCGTTATAAACAATTTTCCCTGGAGGGTTTTTCAAAACCGGTTAGTTATAAAAATGTAAACTACTATGGCTGGTTTGTAGCCACCAGTCCTGATGGTAAGGTGGATTACTATGACACCAAAAACTTAATGCTATATGCCCCTGCAGATGTATCATCCATAATAGCAATAGATATAAAAAACAAAGAGGAAGGAGAAGCGCATAAAAAACAATTAGCCATTAATGAAAAGCGCAAAAAAGAAGTTTATGCCGGGCTTCGTGTTTTCAGGAATGAACAAGGCAATTTAGGAATTCTTGATGCAGATGGCAAGGTGATTGTTCCACCCGGCCTCAAAGCGATTTTTCTTGGATGGAATGATCAGGGGTCTATTGAGTGGGAGTGGAAGGCCGCGCCCGGTAAACATGGCTTACTCTTCCCCAGTGGTTACCTCAGGGATGATTTCACAAGACATGACAATGATACCATGCCTTTATTTCGTGATAGAGTTAAATTAACGGATCCCCGGCTTCAATTTCATTTTGTAACAAAGGAGAGTAAAAAGCCTGACCTTTCGCTGGCGCCTGAAGGAGGGTTTAAAGATTTCTCAACGTTTGATGACTGCTCCAAGTGCAGTTATGGCAAAATACCCGCAATTTCTTACCAGGTAAAAGAAGATTATACCATCGCTCCTGCCAAAACTACTACCAGGACAGAGAAAATAGTATCGCAAGATCTCGACAAAAACGGCAAGTTTCCTACGCGTACTACCACTACCCATACTCCCGCAGTGACGGGTACCAGGTCGCGTACGGTTTATGAGCCTGAGAAAACCTGCGACAAATGTGATGGTAAGGGAAGCATTGCGGAGATCATAGAGTGGAATGATCAGTTACAAAGATTTGATAGAAAAGTTTTCGGAGCTATTTCCAATCCTTTGCTCAAGAGTAAATAGATAGATCGTAAAGCCATATTTTACTCCAGCTGCTGTTGGCGTGTCAACAGCAGCTGGGGTAATTTTTATTGAAGGGTTGCATGTAATAGTATAAATTAGCGTGTTAACCGCCATTCAATTCTCCCTAATGAAAAAAGTTACTACAATTTTAATCATTCTCCTCAGCTTTCATTTTGCCAATGGTCAGGAAAGGACGTTAAAGACTGAAAAGTATGCAGGCACCTATGTAATCGGCGATGTGCATTCAAAAGAAGGTGGCAGCAGATTAGAAGTATATCCAGAAAGTGATAGCACTGTCCTGATGTATTTATATATTCAAAATAGTGCTCCTTCTTATAACTTTGGGAGGCTTTATGGGAGAGCCAAAATCTTTAATGGCAAAGGCCATTTTCATATGAAAATGGATTACCCGGACAATACCTGCCATTGGTTAATTGTAATAAATAAGGACGCCCTGGTGGTGTCAACCATTGACCGGCAATATGATTGTGGATTTGGCAATGGCGTTTTTGCGGATGGCAAGTATAAAAAGGTATTCGGTAAAATACCTAAGTACTTTATTCAAGGGGATGGAGAAAAAATATACTTCTCAAAGGTAAAACCAGAGCTGTACAATGAAACCTTATAGTAATGCGGCTACTAACACTGGTATCTTGTAGTCAACACGGCCCCGGGAGATCCCATGAGTTTTAGAAAATATCTTTCGTAGCCCGGGTTGTATGGTCGCCTGTGTTTGGCTTTACATTTGGTCTCAGACGAGTCTCCCGCAGGGGACCCGGCTGAAACTAAATACCGTGTTAGCGGTTCGTTGTTTTTTCTTCGCTTTCATTGTGTCTGATTTGATCAGCAAGCTTTTTAGGTGCTACTTCGCAGTAGGCAGTTGTCAAAGCGTCTGCAAACAAATTTTTATGCACTTTCTTCATTTCGATAAATGTCCAACCTTGTTTACCCCATTTGTTAGGAATAGGATATATAATTGTTCTGTCTATTGAAGAAAAAACATCCTGGTCAATTTCAGATAATTTTATACAAGCTCTTTTGTTTTTGTCGTCATAAGTTGCAAATATCTTTTTCTTCACTCTGAAAGATGTTTTCTCAAAGTGCAGTTCTTCTCTTGCTTCTGGAAACGAAAGCGCCAATTTTCGGAATGTGTCGATTGTTACCATTGTCAGGCTTAAGTTCGAGCTGCGTCAGCCTTGTACTGTCACATGTATTTGCAGTGAATATTTGTCCATGGATGGCGTTGTTAATGAAAATAAAATTAAGTATGATTAATAACAGTAAGGGGGCGCCAAAATATAATTAAAAGTTCACTGCCGAGTCCTCATTTTAAAGCAAGTGTCTCGCTTGCGCTATTTACAAACTACATCCCTGGGCCTTACAGGAGGAAATCGGTTTCTATGGTAACGCCTTGGGTTAGTGTCTGATAGACCACACAATATCTCTCAGTCAGTTTTTTTATACTGGCTATTTGCTCTTCAGTGGCATTAGTGTCCAGGTCAAATTGTAAGCGAATATTTTTAAACCCTACAGGCACTTCTTTCGAAACGCCTAAGGTTCCTTTGAAATCAAGATCTCCTTCTGCTGTTATCGTCCCGTCCTTTACTTCAACAGCAATTGCGGTGGCCACCGCCTGCAACGTAACACCGGCGCAGGCTACCAATGCTTCTAAAAGCATATTCCCCGAACAGGCCAGCATTCCCGTGCCCCCTGTGGCCTCGTGCAGTCCGGCTTCCACCAGGGCCCTGGCTGTTTCAACTTTGCAGGATATACCTTCTCCTATTTTTCCGGATGCCTTTAATGTAATTATAGCCGATTGGGGTTGTTCCCGGTACTTTTCTTTAAGAGGCGCTTGTAAGTTTTTGAGGTCAGTAGCATTCATAATGCAAGTTTAGGTAAAAAAACGGTTCCGTTTCAATTTGTTTAAAATACTCATTAGGGGTTATTGATTACAATCAATATAGTTTCGGTTCCATACTTGTATGCCGGACGCGGACGATGATAATTTCTTTTTCAGTAAAACGGTAAGCTATCCGGTAATGATGCAGTTCATACGCTCTAAAACTGCCGGATACATTTCAGGATTATCAGCAATCTTACGGGTAGATATTAAAATATCTGCCTTCATCTTCTCTGCGTTTTGATAAGAGTCTAATAGAACATACCGGTAGGCTTTTTCCAGTTGCTGCTGCGCACTGAGTGGCCATCTAACTTCTCTTACCATTTAGCTGCTCTTTTTTCCATTTCCTCCTGGGTAATATAATTGCCTGCCTCTACCTCTGCAAGAGCCTCATCAATTTCTTTATTATACTGTCCCAAACTTATTCGGTCGGTATCTTGATTTCTTTGTTGTAAAAAAGCCTTCAACATCAGTACTACAGATTTTTTTTCCATTTCATTCAACTGCAGAAAATAATTATGCCATTCCTGTTCCGATACGTTTGCCATATAATTGATGTTTTCACAAATTTACTTTTTAATCTGTTTAATCAAATGCTACTATAAATTCCTTGTACTTGTCCTGAGTTGAAAACGTCAGGACAGGGAGGAGCGATTATTGCTGCGTGTTGGGCTCTCTTTTTTTCAATAAAAAATATGAAATAGTATCATTTACTTTTACAAGTTCATAGCCAATTTCACTCATGAAGTTTAGTACCCCGATCATAG
>DATCWN010000054.1:0-10274 GCA_036566285.1 Hanamia sp. | reverse complement strand
GCCTATCAGTCTATCATAGAAATCCTGGATGGCTTTTCTGCGGAATATGGTTTTAGTCCCGGTGACTTTACAGCTAATGTTTTAGGCTCTGCCATTTTTATTTCGCAGGAACTGGCATGGGATGAGCAAAAGATAAAAATCAAATTTTCATTTCATAAAAAGAATTATGAAGAAGCGGATTTGAATGCAAGAACCGACCAACTCGCAGGAAAAACGGAGATAGAAAGATTTATAAAAGACTACAATGGCCAGTCCTATTGGCTTAGCGCCAACATTCATTCGTTTTTTCCTGAAACAAAATTACCCCGCTGGCTGAATGTTTCTGTGGGTTACGGAGCCGAAGGGATGTTTGGCGGTACTAAAAATATCGGCCTGGATAAAAATGGAAATATCATCTTTGACCGTACCGATATTAAACGTTACAGGCAATGGTACCTTTCGCCGGATATAGACCTTACCAAAATAAGAACCAACAGGAAGGGAATTAAAATCTTATTGTTTGTTTTAAACTCTTTTAAATTTCCTGCACCTACATTGGAATATGCTAGTGGAAGTTTTAAAGGAAGATGGATCGTTTTTTAGCCCGGCTTTTTTAGCCATGAATTACCTTATCTGTTTTCTTTTTCTTATCTACCTTGCATCAACAAATTTTTTTTGTGAAAAGGATAATCTATCTATCCTTGTCAGGTTATTTCTTAATTACCTGCATTTTAAAAAGCAGGTATCTTTTAATTTTTTGCTTTCTCTTTAATATTCTCGAAGCGCAGCAATTAACCACCCATTTATACAATGTGAATGATGGTTTGCCAACTTCGTCTGTTTTTAGCGCATACGAAGATCATTTGGGTTATTTATGGATTGGCACTCCAAACGGGTTAAGCCGTTTTGATGGAAGGCAGTTTGTAAATTATGGATTAGCGGATGGATTGCCTTCTTCGGTTGTTGATAGAGTTTTTGAAGACAGCCGCCATCGCTTTTGGGCCTGCACCCGTAAAGGAATGGCCAGATTAATGGGAAACAGGTTTTTTGTTTACCCGGTTGGCGACAATCAGGACATCAATTTTGTTTTTGGAATTAAAGAAACCAGGAGCGAAGAAGTGTGGGCTTTAACCAACAAAGGTGTGTACCGGTTTGAAGACAATTTATGGCAAAAGGTTCCCTTGTACCCCGGTTCCGAAAATTCTCACAGCAGGCAGATGTTAGAAACAGATTCGGGATTATACATTAATTATGGCGACCGGATCGTATTTCGAAACAAAGAAAATAAATGGAGGCTCGTGGCAGAAAACCATTCAAAAGAGGTTACTTTCTTTAATCAAATGCAGGAACATGATGGGCAAATTTTTGTAAGCACCCGGAAAACAATTTGCCGGTTGGATGATAGCGGATTAAAGCCTTTCCTGGATAATTTGAAAGGAAGCAGCCATCTTATTTATTTTTTTGATTCGAAAAATTGTTTGTGGTATTATTCTCAGGAAGGCGATTCTTATTTTCATGTATCAATGCCCGGCAAATGGCGGCAAATAAGTTGGTTATTACCTAATCATTATGGGATTATATCAATTATAACTGAAGATTCTCATGGCACGATATGGGTGGGTACACAGAAAGGCCTTTTAAAAATAACAGAAAGGGCGATTACAACCGTTGTTGGGGGAAAACACGATGAATCAAAAGGAGGCATAACTGCGGTTCCTATCCCCGATTCCAATCTGATGGTGTTACTAAATGATGGACTTTTTAAATATTATTTCGACAAAAAAAGTGAGGCTTATGCAACAAGAAAGCTAATAAAGAAAAACATTTCCGGCCCCATTGATTGTTATGCAAAAGACGATAAAGGAGGTGTTTGGTTTATAACCCGCTCAGGAAAGATGTATCGTTTTAAAAACGACAAATTGGATGATATGAATCACTTGCTCCATCTTTCTACTTCAGAAACATTTTTCAGTTGTACTTATGATAAAAGAAAACAACGTTTATTTTTTTGTGGTGATTCCACAGTTTTTGTGGGCGATAATAAACGTATAAATGTTTTTATTCCCACTAATATAAAAATGCCGCTTCCGCCAGGCTCATCTGTTTTAACCACTAAAAAAGGACAGGTGCTCGTTCATGTCACCGGCAAAGGAATATACCTGATAGACGAGAAAGATAACCTATTGCTTCTATGGCCGGGAAAGGATAAGAATATTTATGCCCCGGTATATGAAGATGCTGATAACAATATTTGGGTTGTGGATGACATCACAGGCCTGCGGCAATTCCACTTTGACATCAATGGAAAACTTGAATTAATAAATACTATTTCTAAAAAGGATGGTTTACAGGATAATATAATTTCATCTATCACATCCGATGCTTTAAACAGAATATGGGTAAGCACTTCCGCCGGATTGGATATCTTACAAAAAGACAGGGGAGGTAAATGGAAAGTTTTCAATTACAGCAAAAGCGCCGGTTTAAATTTAAACGACTGGCCTGCAAGAGCCTTTACCGATGCAAGGGGAAATGTATGGATTAACTCCTTTTTTAAACTTACAAGATTCGACGCCGGAAACATTCATTTGAAAAATGAAATTCCTAAAGTTTCCATTGAAAATGTGCAGGTGAATCTTCGCGATGTTGACTGGAGGCATTATACAGATTCGTTTTCGGGGTATCGTGAATTTCCATTGAACCCTAAACTGAAATTCGCAGACAATACCATCAGCATTCATTATAACGGAATCAGTTTTTCAACAGCTCCCCGGCTTGAATATTCATACCAATTATTGCCTTTAAATACTTTATGGAGTATGCCAACAGCCACTACCTCCGTTTCATTTGTAAAACTTCCTCCGGGTTATTATACGTTTAAAGTAAAAACAAGAAACCAGGCATCTGACTGGAGCGAGCCGGCGCTCTTTTCATTTTCTATTACAAAACCTTTTTGGATGCATTGGTGGTTCATTACACTATGCGTACTCGCTATTGTCTTTGTTATTTACACTATTTTTAAATACCGACTCAACCAGTTAAGAAAATTATTGGCTATCCGCACTAAAATTTCGCGGGACCTGCATGATGAAGTAGGTTCCACACTTAGCAGCATCAATATCCTTTCAAAAGTATCGCAAAGTAATCTGGAAAAAGATAAGGGAAAGACTTCCGTTCTATTGCAAAAGATTACAGAACAATCAGAAAAAATACAGCAGAGCATGAGTGATATTGTATGGTCTATCCGGCCGGATAATGATAAACTACAAAACCTTGTTACCAGAATGAGGGAGTACCTCGGCCAGACAGCGGAACCTAAAAATATGCAGGTTGAATTTTCCACTGATGAAAAGATATTAAATGAAACCATCACCATGGAGCGCCGGCAGCAGGTATTTCTTATTTTTAAAGAAGCGGTGAACAACGCGGTAAAGTATTCTCAGGCAAATAAATTATCTGTCTTTTTAGAAAAAGAAGATCACCAGATCAAACTTTCTGTATCCGATGATGGGTTGGGTTTCGATACGGAAAAAATCTCTTCATCCAATGGATTAAAAAATATGCGCGAGAGGGCAAAGGAATTGAAAGGAACATTGCATATCCAATCATCGCCTGGTAACGGCGCCATTGTTGAACTTAAATGTCCCACTACATAAAAATGTAGTAACAATCGCTTGCGTTATTAAATAAATTTGTAGAAAATATTATGGCTGTCCTGTTATTGATATATGACGATAATGAAGTGTTCAGAGAAAGCCTGAGAACCATGCTGGAAGAAGAGCCCGGCTTTGAAGTCGCCGCCATGCTTGATAACGCAGAAACAGTAGAGGCTGACGTTACTGAATTAAAACCCGATGTAGTACTGATGGATATTGATATGCCCAAAGTAGATGGAGTAGCAGCCGTAAAGCGGATCCGAAAAATAAATACTGAAGTGCCTATTATCATGCTAACCGTTTTTGATGACAATGAAAATATTTTCAATGCCATCTATGCAGGCGCTTCCGGCTATATTTTAAAAAGGTATGCTTCTATAGAAATACCATCTGCTATCCGCAATGTATTAAGAGGGGGCGCTCCTATGACCGGTACAGTCGCCAAAAAAGTATTGAGTATGTTGCCCGTAGCCGGCACTTCCGAAGAGGAAAAAACGGATCTCACCTCAAAAGAAACTGAAGTGCTAAAGTTTTTGATCAATGGATATAGTTATAAAATGATTGCCGCAGAGTTAAAGATTGGAATTGACGGGGTTCGCTTTCACATCAAAAAAATATACGATAAACTGCATGTACACTCCGCTACAGAGGCAGTTTCCAAAGGCATTAAAGATAAACTGGTGTAGTTTGTTTGTCTTTTATTTGCTATTCACCATTCCCCGCTTACTACTCAACACGCTTCCCTACATTATCATGTAGTTGACCCGGGGCTTTTCTCACAGTAGTTTTGCTGCAGAATTTTTCCCGCCTCAGGAAATCCGCGAATCGGCAATATTTTGGTTCCTCATCATAATAAAAAATCTTTTAAAAACTAAAATTAAAAAAAATGAAAAAGATTATTATCCAATTCATAATAGTCTCATTGAGTACTCTTACGATCATTTTCACTTTCAGCAGTTGCCATAAAGAACCCCAGCCAGACCAGCATTACAATTTGGATGTCTCACTTAGGGGTGGCAAAAGTTTCGGCTTTATTAAATTTACGCAGGACCCTGATCCGGCAAAAATTATTATCCTCTATACATGGGTAAGAGGCCTGAAACCCAACCACGAGTATCTACTGCAACGCGCTGTGGATGCTGCCAATATGGTTGATAACAACTGCAGCAGTACTTCATGGCTTACACTCGGTAAGGGATTAATTCCACAATCTATCCTGACAGATGACAAGGGTAATGGCGAAGAAGAATTATGGCGTGATGTAACGGCCATTCCCTCAGGAGCAAAATTTGACATTCATTTTCAAATTATTGATGCGGCAACTATGGGTGTTGTTCTTACGAGTGATTGTTATTGGTATCAGGTGAGATAATGAAATTAAAGGATAAAAATTGATGGGTTTTCTTCTCTCAAAATAAAATGTACTCATAAAAACCTTTTAAGAATTAAACACCTTTTTTCATTTAAAAATTTTCAATCATGAAAGCATTAAAAAAACCTTCAGCCAAAAAGTGGATACTGTTTGCAGGCATTTCACTTTTTATTTTTTCTGCCTGCCAGAAACAAATGGATAAACCTTTAACTAAGGATGAAATTGCCAATGCAAAAAACAATGAAATCCACGGCCATCCAAAACAAACCAACACTTATTCATCAGAAGCTGCTTTTAAGTGGATGGACATGCAGTTGCATTTGTCCGCGACTAATGCAACCCCCATTGGAGGCGTGCCCCCGCAGCGTTATTATGCTTACAGCGCTATCGCTTTATATGAATCGGTAGTTCCAGGTATGCCTTCTTATCAAAGTTTATCTACACAATTAACCGCTATGCCCTCTATGCCAGAAACATTGCCTGGATTAGCTTATCACTGGCCAACCTGTGCCAATGCTGCTATGGCTGCTATGAGCCGTAATTTTTTCCCCAATACTTCCGCCGCCAATAAAACATCAATGGATTCATTGGAGAACGCATTAAACAGCGCTTATCAAAATGAAGTAAATAATGAAGAGTTTCAGCGCTCTGTACAATTTGGCAAGGCAGTGGCCCAATTGGTTTTTGACTGGTCAAAAACAGATGGCGCGGCAAATGCAAATGCACCCTATACTCCGCCTCCCGGCACCGGATTGTGGGTTCCAACACCTCCTGCATTTTTACCCGCTTTTGGCCCACATTGGGGAGAGAACCGGCTCCTGGTTACCGGTAGTTTAGATGGCAGTGCCCCCATTGCACCGCCATCTTATTCAACAGACCCATCTTCAGATTATTATAAGATGGTAAAAGAAGTGTATGATATTTCCCAAATGCTGACACCCGAACAAACAGCGTTGGCCCTGTTCTATCGTGATAATCCGGGTTACGGCGGTGGCCATTATATCTCAATTTTAAGGCAAGTATTGCAGCAAGAACAACCCCAATTGGATTTTACTGCCATGGCTTTTGCTAAAGCAACTATTGCCATAGTTGACGCAGGCATCGGTTGCTTTAAAATAAAATATCAATACAACCAGCAACGTCCAATTACTTATATAAGAGGAGTGCTGGGCCATACCTTATGGAATTCTTTGTTCCCCGCTCCAAACTTTCCGGATTTTCCATCAGCCCACTCCGTCGCTGCAGGCTCCTTTTCAGGGGTAATGACTGATTTATTTGGCGCCAATTATCATTTTACCGATCATAGCTACGATTACCTCGGTATGTCGCCTCAGAGTTATAGTTCATTTGATGATTTAGCATTGCAAATCGGAAAATCGAGGGTTTATGCAGGCATACACTACACCTACTCTTGTGTAGCAGGTGTGGGGCAAGGGCTAAAAATTGGACAGAATATTAACAGCAAACTGAAGTTTAAGAAGTAATAAATTTATGGCAAGTCCTGGCAGGTTCCTTAAATCTGCCAGGGTCTCATGGATATAATTATTGGAAGGGGAAAAAACCGCTCACCTCTCTGATGAGACTAATAAGGGGTTAGTATGGGGCTTTATTCTATCCTTGCTCCCACTATTTCTTTCCCTTCTGTTTCTACAATAATTTTTTCCGATAAAGCAGTGGAAACGGAGAGGCCTACATAATCCGGGGAGACAGGAAATTCTTTATGGCTTCTTTCTACCAACACCAATGTTTGTATTTTTTTAGGATAAAAGTCAAGAAAAGGTTTGAAGGAATATAATAAAGTTCTTCCCGTATTGGACACATCATCTGTAATAATAATCACCTTGTTTTCAAAATCCATTTGCGGTGATAAAGAAATAGTTTTAGGATTCTTTTTATCCAGCGCAATTTCAACTACCACTATTTCTCCGGGGTAAACCTCTTTTAAAAATCCATGAAGAATGTGGGCGATTATCAACCCGCTCTCTTTTATTCCCGCGAGGATAATTTGTTTTTCATTTACGTTCCGCTCCAACACTTCATAAGCCATTCGTTGAATTTTTCTATAAGCAATTTCTTTTGAAAGAATAAAATGAGACATGGGTTCCAGGTGTGATTTGTGATGTTTGATGTACGATGTAAAAATAAGGAAAGTTGGATATCTAAATCTTATGTTTGATGTACGATGTAAAAACCAATGTTTGATGTACAATGTATGATGTACGATGTAAAAATAAACAAGCTGGTTATTTATAAACCACCCAAACCAATTAACCATTTAACCAGTTAACAATTTAACTTATTAACCATTATCTACTACCTTAGCATCCTATCTTTTTATATGGAAATAGTTCAACAAATCTTATTCATCCTGCTTACGGGATTAGCCATTTTTGTTTTCGCAAAAAAGGTAAAGGAAATAACTGCCAACATTAACCTGGGCCGCGATGAAGACATTAGCGGGAACCGGAAAGAGCGTTGGAGAAATGTGCTGCTGCTGGCTTTGGGGCAAAAGAAAATGTTTCGTTACCCTCTCGTGGGCATTATGCACTTCGTAATCTATGCAGGCTTCATTATCATCAATATTGAAGTTTTAGAAATCGTACTTGATGGCGTCTTCGGTACGCATCGCATGTTTGCTGCACCGCTGGGTGGCTTCTACACATTCGTCATTAACTTCTTTGAAATACTGGCCATTGGTGTGTTAGCAGCGTGTGTTATCTTTTTAATAAGAAGAAATATTTTGAAAGTAAAGCGCTTTATGCAGCACAATATGGAAGGGTGGCCGCGCACCGACGCCAACTTAATTTTAATTATTGAAATTATCCTGATGAGCCTGTTCCTCACCATGAACTCATCAGACAGGGCATTACAGCTACAGGGCAATGCTCATTATGCAGACCATGGCAACTTTATTTTGTCAGGATTATTCGCTCCTTTCATGCAGTCATTGCCTGCCTCCACTTTAATCGGCATGGAACGTAGTGCCTGGTGGCTGCACATTACAGGCATTTTTATATTTTTAAATTATCTGCCTTACAGCAAGCATTTTCATATTCTGCTTGCATTCCCGAACACGTATTATAAACCATTGAAGCCATTAGGAAAGATGAAAAATATGGAGAACGTGGCAAAGGAAGTTGAGTATATGTTTAAGCCCGAACTGGCCCCGGCTAACGTGGATGCACAAACGCAAAAATTCGGCGCCAAAGATATTTTTGATCTAAGCTGGAAAAATTTATTAGATGCCTATACCTGCACCGAATGCGGAAGGTGTACTGCCGCATGCCCCGCCAACAAAACCGGCAAACTGCTGGACCCCCGCAAAATAATGATGGATACCCGCGACCGGATGGAAGAAGTAAGAAAGAACATTAAGAAAAATGGCGTCTTTGTAGATGATGGGAAAACGCTTTTACACGATTACATTACCACCGAAGAATTAAGGGCCTGCACCACCTGCAACGCCTGTGTAAAAGAGTGCCCTGTAAGTATTGATCAGCTCTCCATAATTACTGAATTGCGCCGCACTTTGATAATGGAAGAAAGCAATGCCCCGGGCGAATGGAACAATATGTTTAGCAACATAGAAAACAATTTTGCCCCCTGGAAATTCAGCCCGGAAGACAGAGATAAATGGACAGAAGGAATGTGAACCAGGGAAGTCTGAGGTGTAAACCACATAGAAACCCATCCATCTTATTTAGCCTTTATTCCTTTTTTACGATAACGTCCCATTAAGGTTCCCTTTGCGACAATATGCGGCTGCATAGCCTCTTGTAGTGCCTCTTTATTCGCACCCACTTCCAGGTCGAGGCTGCTGTCCAATGCAAATACATGAAAGTAATAACGGTGCTCACCCGACGGTGGACACGGCCCATGATACCCCGTTTTGCCGGCGCTATTCGTTCCACTTATGCCGGGAATTCTGTTTTCTTCAATGGGGTTTTCCGCGGGTATATTCCAGGTAAGCCAATGATCAAAAGTACCATTGGGTGCATCCGGGTCTTCCATAATTATGGCCAGCGTTTCTGCCGATTCAGGAATAAAATCCACCTGTAAGGAGGGATTGAAACCCTCACCATCGCAGGTATATTTCGAAGGAATGCTTTCTTCATTCTTAAATGCGGAACTTGTAACAGCGAGGTCTCCAATTGGTTCTTCTTCCATAAATTAATATTTTTCAACCATATTACTAGAAAGCCGGTTTAACTCACTTCTATTTTCTTCGTAGCTTTTTCCTGCTGCACACTCTTTGGAATGTTTAGTTTTAAAATTCCATCTTCATAATTGGCCGTAATGTTATCCTCTTCGGTATTGTCGGGCAAGGTAAAAGAACGGGTAAAAGAATGGTATCCATATTCTCTTCTACTGTACTGGCGGCCATCCTCTTCTTTAGTATTTGATTCGGTTTTTGATTCCGCACTGATGGTTAAAATATCATTTTCCACATTCACTTTAAAATCTCCTTTTTTAAAACCCGGTGCCACCACATCCACGCTATAGTTTTTATCATCTTCGCAAATATTTACTGCCGGAAACTCGCGTGCCGGGTTTATAAAGTCAAAAGGGAAAAAGTTTTCGGGATTAAGAAAACTAAAAGAAGACAAGTCCTTGTTTCTTTTTATTAAATTATTCATGGCTATTAATTTTTTAATTCATCGCGAAAAAATCAGGCCAAAATGTATCATTCACATGGTATGCTACGCGCATTATTTTTATGAAAAACTATAATGAATTGATTAAGAATAATAAAGCCCGGCCTTTATGTTTGGTTTAATTTTTACCAAAAAAAATCAATAAAGCCAGCTTCCATCCCTGTAAAAACGACTCCCCGTACAGCGTATTATTTTCGTGGATTATTTTCCGCTTGCGTTGGAGATATTTTCCTGAATGCCATTCACGATTGACTTTTGTTTGGGCCATTCCATCTTGTTTATACTTCGCAAGGAGTAACATCAAAGTAAATCGTCCATGTTCTTTCCCATGATAGTAGTTTAATAATCTAATAAGGTTTTATACCCAACTCGTCCACTTTTCCACTAAGGTTGAAAACAGGTATTCAAAAACAGGTATTCAATTGACGATTTTCCCTGAAGAACTCACTGACTTTATCCTTTGCGAAGTATTATAAAGAAGGATTGGGGGAAAATAGAAATGCCGTCTTTTTAATGATTAAAAGCATTTAAAATAAAAGAAAGGAAAATAGTTTTCACTTTCATCGGCCGTGTTTTTTTATAATTTTACCCATAGTTTTTTTCAATTTATTA
>DATCWN010000469.1:0-4872 GCA_036566285.1 Hanamia sp. | reverse complement strand
AAAAATGACATGTCCAAATCCGCGAAGAGTTTGATATAATGAACTTACAAAAAACAAGAAGGTAGGGTTGGGAAAAAAAGGATTTCGGGCTTCTATAACATGAGCTTTCACATTTTCGGATCATTATGAAAAAAACAATCACGGGCTATTTAAATTTACCTCCTCTTTTAATTTTTCTGCCATTTCTTTTTCTATTTGTGATAATTGTTTTGATGTTACACAGTAACAGTATGGAAGGAGATGAAGGGAGGTATTACCAGTTTGCAGAAAATATATTAAACGGGTATTATTCACCGCCACCGCCGGATATCAATTTATGGAACGGCCCTGGCTACCCACTTTTTTTAGTACCGTTTATCTATCTGAAACTACCTCTGATTACCATCACGCTTTCAAACGCCCTGCTTCAGTACTTATCTATTGTTCTGCTTTTCCATTCAATTAAATGTTACACCCGCCGTAATATTGCTTTATTATTTTCATTTTTTTGGGCTTGTTTTTACATTTCTTACCAGGATCTTCCTCTTATTTTATCAGAACCCTTCACTTCCTTTCTTTCCACGCTTCTTCTTTATTTAATTTCAAAGACATTTACTCAAAATTATAATAAGAAGTATATCTTTTATGCGGGAATAACACTGGGCTTTTTAGTGTTAACTAAAATTGTTTTCGGATATGTGCTTCTTGTTTTATTAATCATTTCGCTTATGGTTTTTTTGATTAAAAAAACTCATTCAAATAAGAAATTAATTCTTATCCTGTTAATGGCTTTTGTTGTAAACATTCCCTATCTAATATACACTTATAGCATTACCCATAAATTATTTTATTGGGGAAATTCAGGAGGGATGAGTTTGTATTGGATGAGCACGCCTTTTGAAGGCGAATATGGCGACTGGAATAATTCAAATTTTACAGCCGATTATGGACAGGAACCTCTCACACAACTTTCAACTGCAGCGATGTTTGCCAAGAATCATCAAAAAGATTTGAATTACATCAACCAGTTTGTGGGAGTAGAGAAAGACGATGCATTTAAAACAATCGCAATAGCTAATATAAAATCACATCCAATAAAGTATCTAAGAAATTGTGTAGCAAATTTAGGCAGGCTCTTCTTTGGCTTTCCGGTCAGTTATTCTTATCAAAAAGATAAAACATTAATAAGACTGCCTCCCAATTGCCTGATAATTACTTTATTTATAATCTGCATAATTCCAACATTTTTAAATTTCAGAAGAAAAATACCCCTTGTACTTAAGTTTATCCTGGGAATAGTATTTTCATATTTATTTCTTAGTATGTTGGTGAGCGCCTATCCAAGACAGTTGTATGTTATAGTTCCATTATTGTTATTTTGGTTTGCCTACATTATAGACAGGTGCTTTATATTTAATTTAAAAATGGGGAATAATGATTCCGTGCGAACCTCTTCCACTCCTTGAATCATAAAACTAAAATACGCTCATTACATCCACCTGTTCCACCACATTTGAAAAATAAGGATCAACCAAATTTTGACCTCGTATCCTTTTTTACCAGCTATAAAATCATCTCTCATGCGAAGCGCTTCTTTTATATGGAGGTAATTGTGTTTACTCAATTGATCTTCACTAATATAAAAATACAGGTATTCTTTCAGGTCATTCCGTAGCCATTCATAAACAGGTATGCTGAATCCCGATTTAGGGCGATCCAGTAATTCTTTGGGAATGTATTTATGGGTAATCTCTTTTAATAAATATTTCTTTATTCCATTTTTATATTTCAATTGGGACGGTAATTGTGAAACGAATTCAATGATGCGGTGATCCAATAAAGGTTCTCTTCCTTCCAGGCCTACACTCATTGTTGCACGATCCACTTTTACTAAAATATCGTCTGTCATATAGACTTTATAAGTTAAAGCAAGAGCCACATTTAGAAAATCATTCTCACTATTTATTTTAGCGATAGCGTCATAAAGGCCTGCTTTATTATGAGGATGATTCAGAAAATTCTTAAAGAGTTCATCAGAATAATGTTTGCTCAACGAATCATTAATTTCAATTTCATTTTTTGCAGAAAGCATCTCTGCAGCTTTTGAAACTTTGTGTAATGTGATGCCTCTTAATGGAATTTTTGAAAAAGGGATTTTTGAAATTATGGAGGATGAAAAATCCTTTAAAAGCTTTGGTGCTTTATTAAGGGCATTGTGAAAAGATACCAGTTGGTCATAATGATTATACCCTGCGAAGATCTCATCACCTCCATCAGCAGATAAAGCAACCGTTACATTTTTCCTGGCAAAGCGGCTGACAAGCGTAGTAGGAATGGCGGAACTATCGCCAAAAGGTTCATCATAAATGTCGGCGAGTTCCGGAAAAATATCCTGCGCTTCTTTGGTAGTGCAATAATATTCGTGATGATCGGTTCCTATGTATTCCGCAATTTTTTTGGCATGCCCGGCTTCGTTATATTTTTCTTCCTCAAAACCAATGGTGAATGTCTTTATTTTTTGCTGATTGTTTTTTTGTAAAATACCAGCTACTACGCTGCTATCGTATCCGCCACTTAAGAAAACACCAACAGGCACGTCGCTCACCATGCGATATTGAAAGGCAGATGTAAGAAGACGCTCTGTTTCTTCAAATGCTTCTTGTTCAGAAATTTTCAGTTTTGGTTTATTGTAAAAATCAATGATGTCGTAATATTTTATTTCACTAACCGCCTTTTTATCCAAATCAATTTCAAGATAATGACCAGCCTGAAGTTTGAAAGTATTTTTAAAAATAGTGTGCGGCGCCGGTATATAAGCATATTTAAAAAATAGTGAAACAGCCGTTTCATTTATTTCTTTTTTAAAAACAGGGTAATGATGCAAGGCTTTTAATTCTGACGCGAATAACAGGCAGCCATCATTGTGATAATAATACAAAGGCTTTACCCCGGCGCGATCCCTGAAAATGTAAAGACTGTTTTTTTTTCGATCAAGAAGAACAAACACAAACATGCCAATGAATTGATGAACTGCTTCAATTCCCCATTGCTCGTAAGCCTTTATAATTACTTCCGTATCGCTTGTAGAATGAAAAGAATGTCCCAGGTTTTCAAGCTCTTTTTTTATTTTATTGAAATTATAAATTTCGCCATTCAGGACAATTGAAATGTTTCCATCATCGCTGTGCATAGGCTGGCTGCCGCATTCACTAAGATCTAAGATTGATAATCTTCTATGCCCGAAACCTATCGTTGCATTGGGATGTTGATATATCTCTTCTTTGCCATTATCAGGTCCGCGATGCGATAAAGCATTATTCGATTTCGAAAGGCTTTCTTTTGAAAGTTGTTTTTTAAAATCACAAAAGCCTGTAATGCCGCACATAGTTACTTTTTGTTTTCTTTTTTTAATAAATCTTTAAGTGTAAAAATGAATCCAATTTTACTGCACTATTTGTCCTCAATTACCTTGAGCCATTTGTTTCCCATTTCAGAAATGGAAAAGGAATTAGCGCGCTTTATTGATTGAGCTTTAAAATGCTTTAATCTGCCCTCATTTTTCAGAAGATCTTTTATTTGTTCTGCCCAGAATACATCTGCTTCATCAGGCCGGGTCATTTTTTGATCAAATGTATCGTTAAATGCAGGAAGTAGCAGCCCAAATTCTTCGCCAGTTTTTTTATCAATTAAAATATCGCGCGGCCCCGTTTTACAATCCGCGGCTACAACAGGGAGGCCACATGCCATAGCTTCTACAAGTGCATTGGGGAAGCCTTCCCAAATAGAAGGGAAAATAAACACGTCGCATTTTGAAATAAATTTAAAAGGGTTCATTTGATGACCTAAAAAAATAACATCTGCCATATTGGATTTCTTGTCAGACCAGCTCAGGTTATTTTCTTTCAAATAAACTTTACAAAAATCAAAAATTGAGGCGCCTTCACCGGTTGAATTGTTGGTAGCTCCCAGCAATAATAAAGTGGCCTTGGGGAACGCCTTTTTTAACTCCGTAAATATTTTTATTAAATGCCAATGTCCTTTTGATAAATCAAAACGCCCTGAATGAATGATCCATAATTTGCTTTGATTAAAGAATGAAACCTCTTCCCGGGACATTTCATTTATTTTTTCTATGTCATACCCATTGTTGATGAAAGTATCATTTTGGATTCCATAATATAGTTTTAGTTCTTCATTAATTCCCTTATTTACCGGAACAATTCTTTGAGATTTTTGCAAAGCCCATCTGTATAAAGCTTTATGTATTTTTATTGCAAAAGAATTATCATTGATAAAACCACTAAATGATTGTCTTATTGAAGCGATCTTTTTTTCTTTAGAACCGGTTAAAGAATTTAGAATGATTGCCGTGTTTCCAAATGCGATGGATACATCGGGAGCTATTTTTTTCTTAAGCTTTTTTAATCTCCTTATTCTTTCGACCCCACTCAAAGATTTTTTAAAAAGATTATTACCCGTGCCAATTTTAATCCTGATAATTTCGCATTGATAATCAAAATCGGCAATATTTTTTTCTTCAAAACAAACCACAATCACTTCGTGATAACGCGTTAAAAAATTGCATAGCAGCATTCCTGCTTTTTCCTGGCCGCCTTTTGCCAATGAAGGAATTACAAAAAGAATTTTCATTTAAAAAAATGTTTTTAAACAATAACATTATCAGGATAATATTTACTGTTGGCGGCTACAATCAAATCATAGGCTTTGTATAAAAAAAAAGCTGGTATTATTTTTTTAATTCCAAAATCTGATACCATAAACCGGTAGGCGAATTTATTAGCGAGACTTTTAAATATTATTCTCTTAATAAAGTTGCCAATTGTTTTTTCCGGAGGCCCATACTCTTTGAATTTAATTTTATCTTTTGCATAC
>DATCWN010000179.1:0-8770 GCA_036566285.1 Hanamia sp. | reverse complement strand
TTACAACAATGACTTCAACATTTACAACAATGACCACAAGACCTACAACAATGACCTAAAAACATATAACAATGACTTCAACATTTACAACAATGCCTTCAACATATACAACAATGACCACAAGACGTACAACAATGACCTGAAAACATATAACAATGACTTCAACATATACAACAAAGACTTCAAGACATACAGCATTGAGCCCAAAACATACAGCATTGGCTTCAACACATACTGCAATGCCCCCTACCTCTCTGACTTGGCAGACAATTTCCCTAAAATAAAAAAGAAACCTCCCTTTGAGGCACTCCCTTTTTTTATTTGCCTGAATAGAAGTGTAATATTGCATTCAAACTTTTCCAGCCAATGTTCCATATTTTAAAGCCACTGAAAGTAGCCATTCTGTTCTCTTTTATTTTTGTTTCAATTAACGTGTATGCGCAGGTTGACTATCCCGTTTTCAAGCATAAAACTGAAATAGTTCCGGCGGATAGCCAAAAGCTTACTTTGAATGTTTACAACCTCAACTACATTTATAATACAGAATATTTCACCAACATTCCTTTAAGCGGCACTTTATTCGGGTATCAATTCATTCCTGAAATAAAATACCAGCCCACGTCAAGGTTTGTTATAAAAGCCGGAGTGTATCTTCAAAAAGAATTTGGAAGAAAAGAATATACTTCGCTGTTACCGACCTTTTCTGTAAAATATAAAGCCAAAGAGTCTTCTTATATTCTGGGTACGTTGGAGGGGAATATCAATCATGGTTTTATAGAACCCATTTATGATTATAAATTATTAATAAACGAACGGCTTGAGAATGGCTTCCAGTTTTTTGTAGATACCAGGCCTTACAATCATGATTTTTACATCAACTGGCGCAGGGCCATTCATCTTGGGGATCCTTTCAAAGAAGAATTTGATATTGGATACAGTTCAAGATTCAATGTAATTACTCACGACAATTTTCAATTGAAAGTGCCCCTGCAAATGTTGTATTCGCACAAAGGTGGCCAGATAGACAGCGCCCACACGCCATTAACCTCACTGGTAAATGGCGCTGCGGGACTTTCCTTACATTTTAATGTGCAAAATAGTTTTTTGAAAAACATCGTCTTTGATAATTATTACGTCAACTATAAAGATATATCCGGGGATAAAGTGCAGCCTTTCAATGAAGGAAATGCGTACCTGTCGCACCTTCTTTTTAAGTTTAAATATTTTGATGTGGACATGAGGTATTGGAACAGCAATGGTTTCATTAATCCCCGTGGCAATTCTTTATTTAGTTCTGTTTCCGAAAAATATCCCGGCCTTACTGAAAAACACCGGCATTTATTATTAGCAAGTTTCATTTATGATACCCAAATTTTTCGTGGTGGAAACTTCGATTTCCGTTTTAGTCCATATTATGATTTTGTAGAAAAAAAGACAGAATATTCTTACGAAATGTATTTCTCGTACCAGCTTGAAGTACTACTTGGGAAAATAAAAAATTCAATTAAAAATGAATAATATGGATAAATAAAAAATAATATAGTGCGAATTGGTATAAATAGCTAAATTTGAAAGCCAAGGTCAACCGGCATTGGTACAAACAATTAAATTTATAAACCCATAAACCCAATTAAGATGGCAAAGAAATTAACAGCCTATTGCATGAAAACCAAAGAGAAAAATGTTCCTATGGAAGATGCAGTAATCACCAAAACTTCCCGCGGAGGATATATGGCGCAAGGCAATGATGGCAAAGGAAATAAGATGACCACTATGCTTAGCGAAGCAAATGCGCTTCAGGCAGTAAAAGATGGTGTTGCCAAAAAAGGTTGGTAATATCCCGGGGTCAAAATTATTGAAGCGATGCTTTTTAAGTGTCGCTTTTTTAATGGGCTGCTCTCTGCGTTTCCAATTTAGTTTAAAAGTGCGGCTTCTTTTTCCACATGTATTTCTTTCTGTTCTTTTATGGCAGCCCAGCCACCGATTATATTGCGCAAATTATGATAGCCTTGTCTTTTTAAAAGGGAAGCGGCAATTACACTTCTATAACCAACGCCGCAATGAATATAAATATTTTGACCTTCTTCCAAACTGGCTATTTGCGCTATATCTGTCATATCGCTAAGCGGAAGATTCAAGGCGTCTTTTACATGCCCTTCGGCAAATTCATTGGGCTTACGAACATCAAGCACCATTAATTTGTCGTCGAAAGGTATATCCATGGCAAGCTCATCGGCTTCAATATCTATGATAAGGTCTGTCTTTTCACCTGCATTTTTCCATGTTTCAAAACCGCCTTCCAGGTAGCCTTCTATTTTATCAAAACCAACACGCGCAAGCCTTATCAAAGTTTCTTTTTCTTTGCCTTCGGGAGCAACAAATATTATGGACTGCTGAAATGAAAGTAAGCTTCCGGCCCATTCAGCAAATCTGCCTTCAAGGCCAATTGAAATGGAACCGGGAATAAATCCGGTTGTAAATTCTGTAGCTTCTCTTGTGTCAAGGATAATACAATCTTCCTTTATTTTTATTTTAAACTCATCTATGTTCAATGGCGTAAGTCCTTTTGATTTTATGTCCTCAAGATTGGTATATCCTTCCTGGTTAATTTTTGCATTAACAGAAAAATAAGCAGGCGCATCCGTTAGATTTCCGGTTACTGTTTTTATAAATTCTTCTTTTGTTTTAGCCTGCAAGGCATAATTAAATTTCCTTTGCTCTCCCATGGTGCTGAAGGTTTCCGGCCCAAGGTTTTTGCCGCAACTGCTTCCGGCACCATGTGCAGGATATACGATTACATCATCCGGTAAAGGCAATAATTTATTTTGAATGGAATCGTAAAGAATAGCGGCCAGCTCTTCTGAGGAAAGATGCCCGCTACTTAAATCGGGGCGGCCCACATCTCCAACAAATAAAGTATCACCGGTAAAAACGCAATAAGGTTTTCCGTTCTCATCCCGTAAAAGATAACAGGTAGATTCCAGCGTATGGCCGGGTGTATGTATGGCTTCGAGAGTAATATTTCCTAGCTTAAAAATTTCTCCGTCTTTGGCAAGATGAAAAGAAAATTTTGTTTTAGTGCCTGGCCCATACACAATAGGAGCGCCTGTTTTTTTACTAAGATCCAAATGGCCGCTTACAAAATCAGCATGAAAATGAGTTTCAAAAATGTATTTAATTTCTGCCTGGTGTTCTTTAGCAAGTTGTAAATACGATTCTATATCTCTTATGGGATCAATAACAACCGCTTCCCCATTACTTTCAATAAAATAGGCCGCCTCACTGAGGCAGCCGGTATAAATCTGTTGTACATGCATACTCAAATGCTTTTAAAATTTTGTTCAACATGATGACTTATGTAAAAACATAAGGATCACAGGTATATTTTTTAGAAAAAAAATATAGCCTCATTCAATTGGAAAATTTTTTGAAACTAATCTACCAAATTTTTTACAAATCCGTTGATCGCAAGAATGCGGTCTTCGTTAATTGTGTAAAAAATAAATTTCCCTTCACGAACGGTAGAAACGATTTCTGCTTTTCTAAGAATAGCAAGATGCTGAGAAGCTACTGATTGTTCAAGGCGTAATTTTACGTACAACTCAGTTACAGTTATTCTCTTATGATCATGAATGGTTTTAATGATCTGCTGCCTAAGTTTGTGATTAAGCGCCCTGAGTACGAGAGCCGCTTTTTTGATCCTTAAATAATCAGCTTCCTGTAAAGGGTCCTTGGAATTAGCTTGCTCATTTTGATGCGATAAATGGTCAGATGTTGTAGTCATTCAATTTAAGTTTTAAAGAATAAGATAATCGGGTTAAAATAAATCAGTAATCATTAAATACAAATATACGTACAGATAATTGATATATATTATAAAGAAGTATTAAAAACTAATTAATTCCTATTTTCTATATTGGAATGAAAATCTTTCAGATACAAAGGTTCTGAATAAGCAATGTCAGCAAATGAATGCTCCAGATATTTTTTCCAGGCTATTTCTCCGAGTGAATCGGAGCTAATTTCATTGACTGTTGAGAAAATTCTTTTTAAATCCGACGCCAACAATTTGAATTTTTCGCTTCCGTTTCCAAAGAAAACAACTTCCTGCTGTTGAGAAATTTCTTCAAAAGAATTCCCGGTTAAAACCATCGCTTGCGGGGGAATCATTTCCTTTAAATGATAATTGTAAACGGCGGTATAAACTTCCATTCTCCTGGCATCTATCATGGGACAATAATAAGCGCGTTCATTTTTTATTTCATTAATAGTAGTGAGAGCCATTGCTTCCAAAGTATTAAAAGTGATCATTGGGATTTGTAAAGCATAGCTCAATCCCTTTGCTGCGGCCAATCCTACTCTTATACCGGTATAAGATCCGGGGCCGTTAGAAACTCCGATAGCTTTTAGCTGATGCATCTGAATTTTGTTTTCTGATAAAAGCTGCTCAATAGCGGTGTGCAAAAAAGAGGCATGCTGTTTCGTATCCGGGTTAAATAATGTGGCCAAAATTTCTGGTCCGTTACAAATGTTTACAATGGCCGTTTCAGTGGCAGTATGAATATTTAAAATATAGTCCATCTTATTTATTAGCAGTTCGTATAATTTTTTTCCATGTCATTCGGATTGAAAGAAGGAATACAACGTTCCTCCTTTTCTGATAATTTTTTTAATAAATCAAAAACATTTTGGATTCCTATTTTTTCTGTCCATTCAAACGGACCAAAAGGATAATTAGTTCCTAACTTCATTGCCAGGTCAATTTCTTTTTTGGTGCTCACGTTTTCTTTAAAGGCATAAAAAGCTTCATTAATAATCATGGCTATAACTCGTGCTGCCACCAGGCCCGGCTCATCTTTGGTGAAAATTATTTCCCATTCCAGCGCATCGAATATTTTTTTTGAAAGCTCTTTATTTTCAGAAGCTACTTCCCATATTTTTCTTTGTAAAAATCCGGGCCAGCCATTAACCCTGCTCACGTTGGGCGGTAATTGCAATTCCGCCAAAGTTTCAACCACTGAATTAATAAAAACAGGCTTTTCTTCAAATTCTTTAAAATTGATTTCTGTTGGTTTTTTATCAAAAATAAAAAAAGCATCCATGTTTTTATATTCGGATACTTGAGGCAAATCTCTTCCGAAAGCTATTTCAACATTTTTGCTGTAGCTTTTGGCTTTAATTTCCTCTTCCTGCTCCGCATTTGCGTTTATAAAAATCCGCATACTTTATTTTTTGCAAAAATAGGTTTGTTAGTTGATGGAAAGTTTTGCAACTTTATTCGACTTCTAAATTATAAGTTATGAATAAAGAGATTATTAAAACTGCTGCGGCCCCTGCGCCAATAGGGCCTTATAGCCAGGCGGTGAAAGCGGGCGGGTTATTGTTTATTTCAGGACAGATAGCCATTGTACCCGGTACTTCTGAATTAAAAACCGGCGACATTGCTGAAGAAACCGCACAGGTAATGAACAATTTAAAATCCATTTTAGAAGAAGCGGGCCTCACTTTCGGCCATGTAGTAAAGACCACTATTTTTTTAAAAGAGATGAGTTTCTTTACTAAAGTAAATGAAGAATATGGAAAATATTTTGACAGGGATTTCCCTGCAAGGGAAACTGTGGCAGTTAAAACTTTGCCTAAAGATGTAAATGTGGAGATCAGCATGATCGCTTCTGAATAAATTAAACAAAAATAGTTTGAACAGGCAGGTAATTATAACATCAAAGGCGCATAATTATTTAATTGATACGCTTCAGCACAAAGGTTTCTCCGTCCTTCATTCCGAAAAAATAAGTTACGAAGAACTTAGCGCTATTGTGGGCCAGGCAGAAGGTCTGATAGTAACTACACGTGTACCAATAGACAAGGCTTTAATTGATAGGGCAACACGACTCAAATGGATTGGGCGGCTCGGTAGTGGAATGGAATTGATAGATGTAGATTATGCAACATCAAAAGGAATAAAATGCGTAAGCAGCCCGGAAGGAAACCGCAATGCAGTGGCAGAGCATGCTTTAGGATTGATATTGAATCTTACCAATAGAATCAGTTCCAGTTTTGAAGAAATAAAAGACAAAAAATGGTTGAGAGAAGAAAACCGTGGCATGGAGCTGGAAGGAAAAACGATTGGCATCATTGGCTATGGAAATACAGGTAGTTCGTTAACAAAATTACTTTCCTCATTTGCCGTTACGGTTCTTGCCTACGATAAATACAAATACGATTTTAGTAGCGGCTACGTAAAAGAAGCCAACTTTGAACAGGTATGCAGGTACTCGGATGTAATCAGTATGCACGTGCCGCTTACAGCAGAAACCGAACAGATGGCCGATGAAAAATTTTTTAATTCGCTGGAACGGGCGCCTTATTTTATTTCTACCTGTAGAGGAAAAGTAACCAATACCGAGGCGCTGATATCTGCCTTGAAAAATAAAAAAATATCCGGCGCCGGATTAGACGTTCTGGAAAACGAAAAACTACCCACCTATACCCGGGAAGAAAACCAAAGATTGAACTGGTTATTGGTACAACCCAATGTAATTTTAACACCGCATATTGCAGGGTACAGCAAAGAGGCTTTTTATAAAATGGCAAAGGTTTTGCTGAAAAAATTAGAGCTGGAATAACACCTTAAATTAATTACATTTGTAATCATACAACGCCTTAGTAAAGATGGGGCGTTGTATTTTTTTTCATTTGCACATACCAATTATAAACTTTTAATAATGATTATATGAGCCAGGTAAATTATGTAACAAGAACCACCTTTGAACAAATGCAGGCCGAACTACAAAACATGAAAGGCGTGTTGAGGCCCGCCGCTTCAAAAGCAATCGGGGAAGCGCGGGAAAAAGGCGATCTTAAAGAAAATGCGGAATATGATGCCGCCAAAGAAGCGCAGGGAATGCTGGAGGCTAAAATAAAACAATTGGAAGGAATTATTGCCACTGCAAAAATTGTGGATGAAAGCGCTATAAATACCAGCAAAGTTTCTATACTTACGAAAGTTACCCTTACCAATCTTGCTACTAAAAAACAAGTTACCTATCAAATAGTTTCTGAAAAAGAAGCAGACCTTAAGCAACAGAAAATTTCTGCCGGCTCACCTATTGGAAGTGGGCTACTGGGGAAAGTTGTGGGCGACATTGCGGAAATAAAAGTACCTGCGGGAATTATAAAATTTAGAATAGAGAAAATAACTGCCTAAAGAAATAAGAAATAAGGAATAAAAAAATAAGGAATAAGAAATAAGAAACCAGCATGACCCTATTCACTAAAATAATAAACGGAGAAATTCCGTCTTTCAAAATCGCAGAAAACGAAAAGTTTTATGCCTTTTTGGATATTAATCCTTTGGTAGAAGGGCATACCCTCGTAATTCCTAAACTGGAGGTTGACAAATTTTTCGACATGCCCGATGATTATCTTGCTGAGATTTTTTTATTTGCCAAACCCATTGCAACAGCCCTCGAGAGAGCTTTTGTATGCAACCGCTGCGCATTGAGTGTAGTTGGAATAGAAGTTCCCCACGCACACATGCACCTTGTCCCTCTGAATACCGTTAATGATTTGAATTTTACCCGAAAAAAACTTTCCCCAACAAAGGAACAGTTGAAAGCTACACAGGGGAAGATATTGAAAGCGATGGAATAAAAGTGAAAGATAAATTTTGTTGAATTCCCGCAAGGGCTGTGCAAAAGAAAATCATTTTAAAATAATAGTTTCAAAGAGGACAATGCAAAGCATGCTTGTTTCAGTATTCCTTGTTAGTCTTTGCATAAGCAAATGAGTTGAAAATTATTTTTCTGCTCCATTTCAAAAATTTACTTTCCACAAAGCGGTTGAATAATATTGAAAGGGTAATTGTTATAAGGATTATCATTATTACCGAAAAGGTATTATTAGGGACAATCACTACCGTAACTATTGGCCCAAACAGATAAATAGCATAAGACGCTTCTCCCAAGATTTTTATTAAGGGGATTAATTTTTTATTTAAGGGGTATCTTTTTTCATACGAAGCAATAGACCAAACCAGAGTAAATGATAAAGGGCCATAAATTAAATAAGATATAGGAGTATTAAAAGGTATTAAAACAACTAGAAATAAAAGGAAACTAAATGCGGCAATCTTTAATGCTGAAGCTGGACTGATAACCTTGGTTGTAAACAAATAAGCACTTATAATTCCTAATAGAAATTCCCATAGATTTTGGCCGATCAAAAAATTAAATATGGAGCCTTTAAATGTTAAAGGAGTTAGATTTATACATGTTACCATTGTAGTAATAAAAAATACCGTAATAAACAGAACCTTATGAAATCTTGGTCTTACAAGATAAACCCCAATACCAATAATGGTATAGAAATATAATTCGTACGATAAGCTCCAGCTAACACCAAGCACAGGTGTATGTCCCGGAAACAAGAGTATGGTTTTTAAACTAAAGAATTCCATCTCATGAGGCATTATGAGATACAAGACTGTTATAGCAACCCAATACAAAAAGAAAATTTTAGTAAATCGGTTAATTATAAATTTAAAAGCAGTAGGGCGGGTAGCTGAAAAAAGCGTGTAGTACATAACAAATCCACTTATTACAAAAAAAATATCCACTCCTTTGTAGCCTGATTCTTCTAACTTTAAATGAAAGAAAAGCACTAATAAGGACGCAATAAAACGAAGTAATTGTAAGAAATAAAGCATATTTTTTCTTTAAAAATTATTTTTTTGCGGAAATAAGCACCTGATTTTAATAGAGTTTCTTGC
>DATCWN010000293.1:0-7140 GCA_036566285.1 Hanamia sp. | reverse complement strand
ATTCCCCTTATAAGCTGCCAGGGCATTTTGATATTGTGTATTGATGTTATTTTGAAAGCTTCTAATATCGTTATCTGCCTGCTTAATTTGAAACTGCGCCTGTTTTATTTGTTGCAATCTTTTGCCACCCTGGAAAATAGGAAGGGATAGGGTAAGGCCCATAAAGGAATTGGGATACGATGCGGAATACAATTTTGAAAACTGATTATTGAGAAAATTGAGATTGTAATTTCCAAATGCATAAACATCCGGTAAAAAACTCCATTTATAATATTGTAAATTGTACTGTTGTAATTTCTTTTGTGTTTCTAATTGTTGTATTTCTATCCTGCTATTATAATTCAGGCTTTGCAAAGTATCTACATAAATTTCCTTTTCCATTGCTGTGGTATCGTAAACCAATTGAATGTTTTCTGAATCCGGATATCCCATCAATTCTTTCAGATAAGCGGTTTTTCCCTTTAAAGATTCTTCACTGAATTTTTTTTGTGCCTTTGAATTGTTCAAAGCAATGGTTGCCCTTTTATAATCTGTTTTATCTACAATGCCACTTTGATATTGGTAAAAAGCATCTTTCACACTTTGTTCATTACGAACAATATCTTCTTCAATCACATTTAATTGTTGTACAGTAAGTATTTGATCATAAAAGGCTTTGCTTACCAATACCGCAATATTTATTTTTTGCGCTTTAGTATTTTCCTTTGCTGAAAGCCTCACATCTGTTGAGGTACGGGAAGCAAGCAGTACATCTCTGTTGAAAATATTCTGGGTAATTCCAAAGCCGGTATTGGAGGTGTTTTTGGTACCCGAGTGGGCAAGATTCCCGTTAAAATTAAATGTGGGCAATTGAAAATTATGCTGCAGGTTGTAATTAAAATTGACCTGCGGATACCAATCCGCTAACTTGGATTTGATAATGGTTTCTGTGATGTCCTCGTTAATTTTTGCATTTTGCAAATCAGGATTGTGCTGTATGGCGTACTGTATGCAGTTTTCAATGGTTGCATTTTGCAGTAAACTATCTTCCGGATTTTGTTGTGCCGAAAGTAAATAAGGAAAAATTAAAATTGCCAGCGCTATGATGCAGGATTTATATCCCTGCTTTTTATTTCGTTTCCAATTGTGTATCATTTTGTTTGTATCCTGTTCATTTTTTCAAAAATCATTTATGCCTGTTTTCTTACTGAGCTTTAATGCCATCCCAAAGTATATTGGCAATGGTGCAAAGCTTTTTATCTGTAAAATCGAACCGTCCCGTTATGTGGTATTTTGCTGTGGCGGTAATGCAGCCAAACACTACCGAAGCAATCAATCCGTATTCCATTTTTTTTATGTATCCCTTATCCATCCCGGATTGAAAAAATTCATTGAACTTATTTACGCTTGCTGTGGTCTCTGTGGGGCAGGCCATTTTTGCATACGGCGAACTATTGAATTGTTCTATAAAAGTTAATGATGCGGGATGTTTGATTAAATATTTACAAAGACTCGTCCATCCCTCAAAAAATTGTTCGCGGTAATCTTTCTTACTGTTTGCCGGGTTAAACATTTCCTCCACCATCCTTTTTTTTATCTCGTGATGTAATTCAATGATGATGGCGTCTTTATTGGGAAAATAATGGTAAATAGTTCCTGCTGCCACACCTGCTTTTTTGGCAATCAGGCTTATGGGAGTTCCGTGAAATCCGTTGCTCCTGATAAGTTCCAGGGTACTTTTTAAGATGGCTTCTTTTTTGTCTGCTATTTCCGATTGAACGTTCATTCGGGGCGCAAGGTAATTATTAATCCGAATGAATTTATTATCTCTTTTTTATTTTTAGCAATCAAACAAAAATGTTACACTTGGATGAGAAAGCAATAATTGATACATCAATATCAATTGAAGAAAAGAAATACGATTGTCTTTGAAGTATGATAAAACTTACCGGGTTTAATGAATCAACATATTTACCAATAGCACTCCTGCCAGTCCCAGCAAGGATATTAGACTTTCCATAACTGTCCATGTTTTGAAAGTTTGTTGCAGACTCAGATGAAAATATTCCTTGAACATCCAGAAGCCTGTATCGTTTACATGTGAGCCAAATAAACTTCCCGCACCTACCGAAAGCACCATCAGTTCGGGTGATACGCCCGCGCCAATCAGGGGCAATACAATTCCGGAAGCAGTTAAGGCGGCCACCGTTGCAGAGCCGATGGCAAGCCGTAACAAAGCGGTAATCATCCATCCAAGAAATAAAGGAGACAAACTTAAAAATTTTGCTTGTGCCGCTATTTCATTACCAATACCGCTGTCAATAAGTATTTGTTTGAATGCGCCGCCGGCAGCGATTATCAGTATTATCATCGCCACACTTTTCACTCCCTGCACACAGGTTTCCATTGCTTTTGCCATCGGCAGTTTCAACAGGAAGATGGCGGCGAATACAGAGAACAACAAAGCAAGAGTGGGATCTTGGATAAAATTGTAAAAAGTTTTTAAAGATGAGGAAGCAGATAAGTGACTACCAATGGTGCCGGTGGCAATGAGAATAACAGGCAACAAGGCAATGGAAAAACTTTTTATTCCTGAAGGCAATTTGCTGTCATCATTTGTTGCAAGAACGACAGGTTTATTATTGGATTTTGGTTTAATAATTAATCTTGGAAAAACAATTCCTGCCACCACTGCAATGGGTAAACTTAACGCCAGCCCATACAATAAAGTTTTACCAACGTTGGCGTTAAAAATGATGGCCAGTGTCATCGGTCCGGGATGAGGAGGCAAAAATCCATGCGTAATAGAAAGCGCGGCAGCCATTGGAATTCCGATATATAACAGGGGTAATTTCGTTGCGGCGGCAATTACAAAAACCAGTGGTACCAACACTACAAACCCGGCATTATAAAACAAAGGGATGCCCACGAGAATTCCTGTAAGTAATACCGCCCATTGAATATTTTTTTTCTTAAAAGAAGATATTAATAGGGAAACGATTTTATTGGCTACGCCATTATCTTCCACGAGTTTCCCCAGCATGGCTCCCAATGATAAAACCATTACCAGGCCACCCAAAGTATTGCCAATACCATCGTTTATAGAAGTCATTACTTTTAATGCCGGCATGCCCAATAGCAAGCCTGTAAATATGGATGCAATCAGCAGCGCCAGCACGGGGCTCATCTTATAAACAATCAGGATGAGCAATAAAATAATTCCAGCGAGTACAATTATAAAATTCATAAATCAGTTATTAATTTTCCTGAAGCTCGTGCATCAATTTTTTCAGAGGCTCATAGAGCTTTTTATAAACACTATAATTCTTTTCATAAGCAACATGATTTTTTTCATTTGGAAAAATGACGGTATCAATACCGGGATTTAATGATGCATAATCATGAATCAATTTTATGGCTTTCATGCCCAGCAATGCTGCCCCGATAGATGAGGCATCTTCTGTTTGAACAAGACATACTTTTTTACCACTTACGTCGGCCAAAATTTGCATCCATGTTGGGGAATTTACAAAACCTCCGCTCACATTAAGCTGTACAATTGAATGGGTGGACGCTTCAATGATTTCTAAAATATTTTTTAATGCAAAACAAATTCCTTCTACGGTGGCTCTTAAAAAATGCGCATGGGTATGAAATGATTTGATACCGAAAAATAGACCGCTGGCTTTTTCATCCCACACCGGCGCACGCTCTCCATATAGGTAGGGTAAAAATAATAATCCACCGCAGCCCGCAGGAATGGTTTCAATATTTTTAAAGAAATCATTGTACTCTTTTTCAGAAGGGGTAGCATTATTTAAAAACGTTTTGAATACCCATTTCAAAACATTTCCACCATTATTGATGGGGCCACCGCTGATAAAAGTGGTTTCATCCAATACATAATTAAAGGTCATTGCGCCAAAATTAACAAGAGGTTTATGGCAGGCAATTCTTACCGCTCCGCTGGTTCCGATACTAACCGCTGCAATGCCTTGCCCGGTGGCGTAGCTCCCAATATTTGCCAGGCAGCCGTCGCTGGCGCCAATACAAAAAGTAGTATCGGCAGCGATATCTAAAAGGGAAGCTATAACCGGATTTACATCATTCCGAATAAAATGGGTAGGCACAATTTTAGAAAGAGCCAGCGCTTCTATGCCACATAAATTTAATGAGACTTCATTCCATTCAAAAGTATTGATGTTGAATAGACCGGTTGCGGAAGCTATGGAAGCATCCACCTCGTAAACGTTAAATAAACGATACCAGATAAATTCTTTAATGGAAATAAATTTGAAGGCATTCGCAAAAATCTTCTTTTCATTTTCTTTCAGCCATTTGATTTTGCACAAAGGCGACATAGAATGAATGGGCGTGCCGGTTGCTTTGTAAATATCTTCTGCCTCTGCAGAATTTCTTATGTCCTCAGCGATGGTTTCACTTCGGGTATCCGCCCACGTTATTAAAGGAGTAATCGCCTTGTTTTCTTTATTGATTACGATGAGGCTGTGCATGCAACTGCTAAGACTAACGGTGATAGGTACACGCTTTAATTGATTGCTTATCTCTTTTATGCAATTCACAAATGCCTCCCAGATTTTTTCAGGGTCTTGCTCAGAATATCCCGGCTGAGGGTTGTTGGTTGTATAATAAAATTGAGTAGCAGTAATTACTTTTCCTTCCTTGTTTAAGGCTACTGCTTTTGTGCTGCCGGTACCAATGTCCAAACCAATAATATATTCCCGCTTCTCATTTATTTCCATGAAACGATTTTTAAAATTATCTTTTACAGGATTTGCCAGTCTTGCAGACTATAAAGATAAGCGTGTTTTGAACGAATTAATATTAGCTCATAAACAAATCGTCCCAGGCCTCAAAGCAGAGGATACCAGGTAAGAGAAAAAAAATAAGGAATTAAATTTTAAGGATTATTAGATTGCAGAAGATCATTTACCCATAAAATCCTTGATGATTTCTTCTATTTGCTCATACTCCAATAAAAACCCATCATGCCCATATAAAGAATTTATGGTAATAAATTTGGCGCCGGGAATATTGGTGGCAATAAATTGCTGTTCACTTACCGGGAAAAGAATATCAGTGTGAATTCCTATCACTAATGTTTTAGATTTTATTTGTTGTAAAGCATTTTCAATACTCACTCTTCCACGCCCCACATTATGCGAGTCCATGCTCTTGCTTAAAAAATAATAACTAAAGGCATTATATCTTCTGGCCAGTTTTTCACCCTGGTATTTTTGATACGATTCACTCTTATAATTTTCCAGTTTTTCCCGCGGATATTCGCTCTGGCTTGCATGGTACGTATCGTAATGCCGGTACGAAATTAATGCGATGCTTCTTGCCACTTTCATTCCTTCTATTCCTGCGATTGAATTTTTTTCTTTCCATGTAGCATCTGCTTCAATGCTCATTCTTTGCGAAGCATTAAAAGCAATGCCCCATGCCGAATGTTGCGCATTGGTGGCCACGGGGAAAATGTATTCAAATAACTCCGGCTCTTCTATAGCCCATTCCAGTAATTGCTGTCCACCCATAGAGCCGCCGATACCTATTTTTATTTTCTCAATTTTTAGATGTTCTTTTAATGGCTGATAAGCCCGGACCATATCTCTCGGTGTAAAAAAAGGAAACTCATGGTAAAATGGATTCCCTGTTTCAGGATTGGCATCAAGCGGACCAATGCTTCCATAGCAACTGCCGGGCATGTTTACGCAAACAATAAAATATTTTTCAGGGTCAAATAATTTCCCTTCCCCTACAAGGCCGGGCCACCATTCGTCGGCTGCGCTGTTTGCTGTAAGCGCATGGAATATCCATACGGCATTGTCTCTTTTCTCATTTAATTTTCCATAAGTGTCATAGCCTAAATGATAACGGGATAAGGTGTATCCGGATTCGAGAGTAAAAGGTTTATCGTGTTGGTAAATGCTGTTCGGCAAATTGTAACTGTTCAATAATTAAGAAAATGGGTAAATGTAAGACATCGTTTGCCGATAGTATCTTTACCGGCAAACGATGTGATAAAAAAATTACTTTTTAGTAACTCAAAACCTCTATTTCAGTAGGCGTTTTTTCCCGCAGATTATCATTAATAGGGCAACGATTTTCAACTTCCATTGTCCATTGTTTTAATACTTCAGGAGAAACCTTTGCATACGGTTTTAACTTGATGTCAATTTTTTTGAATCCGGCCCGTTCTGTAAAATCTTTTCCAAACAGCCTGTCCGGATTGATATTTCCATTGAGTTCAATTTCAAGTTTATCTAATTTAAATCCTAACTCGGCTGCAACCAAATGCCCCATCACATTTAAGCACCCTGCATAGCTTGCTAATAAATATTCCACGGGATTGGCTCCATGATCGGTACCTCCTAAGCTAGGCGGTTCGTCAATTATAATTGTAAAGTCCCGTGCTTCTGCCACAAACTTGGTGGGGTTTTCACTGACTCCTTTTACAGAAAAATTTAAATCTGGCATAATTTCTTTTTTAATAAAATGAATAATTTATTATAGTTCTTTTAATTCCTTCAAAAGGCTTTTAATTAAAAATCATTTAAAACTCTCCTTCATGGCTTATGTACTATAAACCACGAAGGAAAGTATGTTATATTTTTAAAGCTAATGAGGACAGGTTTAGCGCCGGATTATTTTGAAAAAGCTTTATCAAGAGCTTGTTCAATATCCGCTTTAATATCATCAATATGCTCAATACCCACCGATACTCTTAACAGCGTAGGAGTAACGCCGGCAGCCAATTGTTCTTCATCGCTTAATTGCTGATGCGTAGTAATAGAAGGCTGTATGATCAATGTTTTGGTATCGCCAACATTCGCAAGATTGCTGATCATTTTTAAGTTATCAACAAAGTTGGTAGCGCTTTCTTTTCCGTCTTTCAGTACGAATGAAAGCACCGCGCCAAACCCACGTTTCAGGTATTTTTTTGCATTTTCATGATGAGGACTGCTTTCCAGGCCGGGATAATTTACCTTTTCCACGCGTGGATGTTTTTCTAACCATTGTGCTAATTCAAGCGTGTTTTGCACATGGCGTTCCATGCGGAGGGACAAAGTCTCCAATCCCTGGATCAGTAAAAATGAATTGAACGGAGAAATGGCGGTGCCGAAATCTCTCAGCCCT
>DATCWN010000161.1:0-8774 GCA_036566285.1 Hanamia sp. | reverse complement strand
ATGCCGTCAGCGCTTTTGTAAAAGATTTGAAAAGTAATAATCGTTTTGGGGATGTAACGATAATGACTTTTAGTGAATTTGGAAGAAGGGTAGCACAAAATGCGAGCGGCGGCACAGACCATGGCACCGCCAATAATATGTTTTTTATAGGCGGAGGATTAAAGCAAAAAGGAATCTTAAATGCCATGCCGGATCTAAACGATTTGAACCAGGGCGATTTAAAACACACGGTTGATTTTAAAAGCGTGTATGCCACCATGTTACACAACTGGCTGGGCACCGATGATGAAAAAATATTAGGAAAGAAATACGAGATTATGAATTTTGTGTAAAGAGTTTCAGAAATTGAGTAGGAGTGATAACAGGTAATTGGGGAATTGACTTTTTGAAATCTTTTATGTTTCTTGTAATAAAATAATCTGTGCTATCAATTTTGGCTGCAGTGTAATACTGGATAGCGTCTTCTACATCAGTAAATTTAGATGTGTACGCTCTTTTAATAATGTTTATGTCTGGTTCTATAATAAGAAAATAATTCAAAAGATAATTTATTGCCCATCTGCATTCATTCTTTCCAATCTGTTTTTGCCCTACATATTGCGCATTAATTATTATTGAAGCCGAGGTAAATAATAGCACTTCGCCATCTTCAAATTTTTTAAAAATGGCTGAACTGTCTTCAAAGAACTCTTTCCGATCAAGTAAGATATCCAATATTATATCGGTATCAATAAATAAACTACTTATCATATTTTTCGAGTAAATACTTTGCTTTTACTTCTTTCCAATCGAAATTCTTAGGCGCTTTTCCAAATACGCCTTTTAGTTTCATGATATCCAATTTTTCATGTGGATTTCTTGAGGTGATTTCGTCAATATGTTTTTCAACAATTTTAGAAATGCTGATGCCTTTTTCTTTGGAATAGCGTTTTATCCTCTTTACTTTTTCGTCGTCTATGCTTAAAGTAAGTTTAGTGGTCATAAAAATGTTTTTCTAAAGATACGTATAATGTTGAAGCTCCACGTATGCTCCGTTATCACTCGATCGAGGGCGGCGGTCAGAACTCCGCATTCTTCGGAAACCGGGGAAAAGGAATGACGTCTCTTATATTTGTCATGCCGGTTACAAATAAAATTAAGCGCTCAAAGCCAAGCCCGAAGCCGGCGTGAGGAACGCTTCCAAATTTTCTTGAATCTAAATACCAATACATTTCATCCGTAGGAATATTCATTTCTTTCATTCTTTTTTCCAGTACATCCAATCTTTCTTCGCGCTGCGAACCACCTACTATTTCACCAATGCCGGGTGCTAAAATATCCATAGCCGCCACCGTTTTTCCATCTTCATTCTGCCGCATGTAAAAGGCTTTAATTTCTTTAGGATAGCCAGTGAGAATGACCGGTTTTTTAAAATGTTTTTCTACGAGATAGCGCTCGTGTTCACTTTGCAAGTCAATTCCCCATTCATTCACTAAATATTGAAATTTTTTCTTTTTATTGGGGGTGGAGTTTTTTAGAATTTCAATGGCTTCTGTATAAGTGAGCCTTTCAAAATTGTTGTTGACTACAAACTCAAGTTTTTCTATCAGCCCCATTTCGCTTCTCTCCTGCTGCGGTTTTTGTTTCTCTTCATCTGCCAGCCGGGTTGCTAAGAAATCAAGATCTTCCCTGTTATTTTGCAGGGTGTATTTAATAATGTATTTGATAAATTCTTCAGCAAGATTCATATCATCTTCCAAATCCGAGAAAGCCATTTCCGGTTCTATCATCCAGAACTCGGCAAGGTGGCGTGCCGTATTGGAATTTTCCGCACGAAAAGTAGGGCCAAAGGTGTAAACATCGCCCAAAGCTAATGCGGCTAATTCCGCCTCAAGCTGGCCGCTCACTGTTAAGTTGGTAGGCCTTCCGAAAAAATCTTCCTTATAATTAATGGATCCATCTTCATTTTTAGACGGGTTTGCCAGGTCAAAGGCGGTTACGTGAAAAGTTTCACCGGCTCCTTCGGCATCTGAGGCAGTTATAATGGGTGAATGCAAATAAACAAAACCTTTGTCATGAAAAAACTGGTGAATGGCAAAAGCAAGTGAATGCCTTACTCTGAATATGGCGCCAAATGTATTGGTGCGAAAGCGGAGGTGTGCAATTTCGCGTAAAAATTCAAGGCTGTGTTTTTTAGGTTGCAGGGGAAATTTTTCCGCATCACTATCACCAAGCACCTCCACAGAAGTGGCCTTCAATTCTAATTTTTGACCTTTTCCCAAAGAAGGAATCACTCTCCCAAAAACCTTTAAAGCAGCGCCTGTGGTAATTCTTTTCAAAAGAGCTTCATCAAATTTACCAAGTTCCAATACTATTTGAAGATTGAAATTGGTACTGCCGTCGTTTAAAGCTACAAACTGGTTGTTTCTGAAAGTGCGAACCCAACCCATAACTGTTACCTCGTCGTTAATTAAATCATTCTTTAAAATTTCTTTGATGCGTTTCCTTTTGTTAAACATTTCTTTTTTTTAGAATTGCAAATATAAAGTAAGCAGGTAAAATTTTTGGTCTAATCCTTGATTTAGAAGGATTTTAAGGAATGAATCCGAAAATTTAAAAAAAAGTATCCTAAGAAAATTATTTCGGGTTTTATAAATTTGATGTAATATTGCAGCAAGAACGCTGACTGGTTTTCCATTTGCTATCCCATCAGTATAAAGAATCCATTCCACAATAAATATCAAACTTTAGATTTACAACCTCAATTGAGTTTTTTGACTAATAACGATACATCTCTTTATGTATGACATTTTACAATTGAACGACATGCTCGTTCCTGAGTTGCTGGACATAGCTGAGCAACAAAATATAACTAACGCGAAAAATTTAGAAAAGCAGGAATTGATTTATCAGATTCTTGACAAACAAGCAGTAATGACACCAGAAAAAAAAGAAACAACTACAGCGGCAAAGCCAAAGAGAAAGCGCATTGCAAAGCCTGCTGCTACTCAGAAAACTGCTGAGGAAATTCCCTTTATAGACGAAAAGGAAGTTAAGGCCAAAAAGCCTGAGGAAAAGAAAAAAGTTATAAAAAAACCTAAAGAGGAAGTAGCCGTAGAGTTAGAAGTTTCTGATGAAAAAAGTGACGGGCACTCCCAAAAAGAATATCATGTGGAACACATGCCGGACCCTAAAACGATTGCTCCTGCATTACTTGAATTACTGAAAGATGAGGACGAGGAAGAGGAAGAATTAGAAATGCCACCTTTGCCTTTAAACAATGGCCATCAAAATCATCAAAAACCTTTCCCGCAAAAAAAAGAACCTGCCTTTAATATTGAATTCGATGGAATTATTCTGGCAGAAGGCGTATTGGAAATGATGCCCGACGGTTACGGTTTTTTGAGAAGCAGTGATTATAATTATTTGTCTTCTCCCGATGATGTATATGTGTCTCCTTCGCAAATAAAATTATTTGGATTAAAAACCGGCGATACTGTTTATGGCTCTGTTCGCCCTCCAAAAGAAGGTGAGAAATATTTCGCACTTTTGAAAGTGGAAACCATTAATGGGAAAGGCCCCGATGAAGTTCGCGACCGCGTTCCGTTTGACTATTTAACACCTCTTTTTCCGTTTGAAAAACTGAATTTATTTACCACTCCCAATAATCTTTCTACACGAATTATTGATCTGTTTACACCGATAGGAAAAGGGCAGCGCGGCCTCATTGTAGCTCAGCCGAAAACGGGTAAAACCATGTTGCTGAAAGAGATTGCCAATGCCATTGCCGCCAATCATCCTGAATGTTATTTGATGATAGTGCTGGTAGATGAAAGGCCGGAAGAAGTAACCGATATGGAACGGAGCGTAAAGGCAGAAGTGATTGCTTCTACTTTTGATGAGCCTGCGGAAAAGCATGTAAAAGTAAGTACTATGGCTTTGCAAAAAGCAAAGCGCCTGGTAGAATGCGGTCACGATGTGGTGATTTTATTGGACAGTATTACACGGTTGGCCCGTGCGCACAATACCGTTTCGCCTGCAAGCGGAAAGGTTTTATCAGGTGGTGTGGAAGCCAATGCGATGCAAAAACCAAAGCAGTTTTTTGGTGCGGCGCGCAAAATTGAATTTGGGGGCTCACTTACCATTATTGCCACTGCGCTTGTTGATACCGGAAGCAAAATGGATGAAGTAATTTTTGAAGAATTTAAAGGAACCGGTAATATGGAACTTCAACTTGATAGAAGATTATCGAACCGGAGAATATTCCCTGCCATTGATATTATTTCTTCGTCAACACGCCGCGATGATTTGTTGCTGGATAAAGAAGTACTTCAGCGCATGTGGGTATTGCGTAATCACATGGGCGATATGAATCCTGAAGAAGCCATTAATACTTTGATGAAAAATATGAAAGGCACCAAAGACAATGCTGAATTTCTTACTTCTATGAATGGATAAAATATTTTGAATAAAATAAATGAGGCCACTGTTAATTTACAGTGGTTTTTTTGTACAGGAAATTGTAAATTGTAAGATGCCGGTAGAAGCAGTAAACATTGAAACCTTTTTAAACCTTTCGAAAGATTTTCCTGTACTGGATGTGCGAAGTCCGGGAGAATATTTACAGGCTCACATTCCGGACGCATTTTCTATTCCATTATTTACGGACGAGCAGAGAAAAATCATTGGCACTGCATACAAACAGGAAAGCAGGCAAACTGCGGTCAATCATGGATTAAATTATTTCTCTGAAAGAATGAAAGTAATTCCGGAAGAAGTTGCAAATATTATCGCTAATCTGAAATTGAAGAATGTTCCCTCCACCCCTTTAGAGGTCGGAGGTATCCTTATTCATTGCTGGCGCGGTGGTATGCGAAGTGAAGCCGTAGCATGGCTTTTAAATCTTTATGGGTATAGAATTTTTTTATTAAAAGGCGGTTATAAGTCGTTTCGTAGATGGGTGCTTAAGCAATTTGAAAAGCAATATTCTTTTAAAATTTTGGGCGGCTATACCGGTTCCGGCAAAACGGAAGTTTTGAATGCAATGAAAAACAAAGGTAAAACTGTTATTGACCTGGAAGCGCTTGCCAATCATAAAGGCTCTGCTTTTGGTTCGCTGGGCCGAAGCGCACAACCTTCACAGGAAATGTTTGAAAACTTGCTGGCGATAGAATTGTGGAAAACCAATTGTAAAAAAGAAACCGGCTCTAACGATGAAGCACAAACGAATTTAAATAATGAGATATGGCTTGAAGATGAAAGCAGGCATATTGGTTCTGTTGGTTTTTCCCAAGCGTTTTGGAAACAAATGCGTACCGCTGATTTATATTTTTTAGATATTCCGTTTGAAGAACGATTGAAATTTATTGTTTCGCAGTATGGTTGTTTCGATAAAAAATTATTGGTAACAGCCATCATGAAAATCCAAAAAAGGTTGGGTGGCCTTGAAACAAAAAATGCCATTAATTTTTTATTGGAAAATAAGGTAATGGAATGTTTTTCAATTTTGTTACATTATTATGATAAAATGTACACCAATGCCATGAACAACAGAGAAGATATTCCATCTTTACTAAATAAAGTGTATTGTAAAAGCGTTGATATTGATAATGCGAAATATTTTTTTGAGTCTCAACTTTTAAAGGCAGATTCTTAATCCAATTATGTAAAATGAAATTCCTTTTTATCATTTTTCTTTTTCCCTTGCAGCTTTTGGCACAGTCTTCTTCACCGGGAAGCAAGGAGATAACCGGAGTATGGACAGGTAGCTTGTACAACGATACTACCAAACAATTTATCCATTATGAATTGGCGATAAGCGAACATGCTGGAAAACTCAGTGGATATTCGCACACCACTTTTATCATTGATGGCATTAAGAACATTGGGGTAAAAGAAGTAAAGATTAAAGATAAAAAAGGACTGATTGCTGTTGAGGATGAAAAATTAATTGACAATAATTATACCGCGCCTCCTGCCAAAGGAGTAAGAACGTTTATTAGTCTTGTCTTATCTGAAAATGACAGCGCGAAAGTTTTGAGTGGTCCATGGCATACCAACCGAACCAAAGAATATAGTAGTCTTACCGGGACAGCTTTTCTTGAAAAGAAAAAGAAAATAAATGAGACCGCGATTATACCAAAGCTGGAACAACTGGGGCTTTCCGGTGAATTATCATTTTTGATTCCCACTATAAATGAGAGAGAATTAATTGCTGTAAATAATAAACCGTTGAAAGAAAATACGGGCGAGAATTCATCTCCAACAGAAATTGCCGCTTTCAATAATAAAGAAACAGAAACAATAGTTCCGGATACTACTATTACCAATCCCGAAATTAGAATCATTGTGATTAAAGATAAAAACAAAGACACTGAAACAAGCGCTACCAATAAAAAACCGTTAGCTGAGGATAAAAGTGTTTCTGTTAACCAGGCACCTCTTGAAAATAAAGAAGAGATGAAGGTAAATGCAGCAATTAAACAAAGTAAGAAGGAACCCGATGTTGCTGTTGCACATAATCAAAAGAAAGTAACGGAAAAAGCTGAAGGAAAAGAAATTGAAAAATCAAAAGTTCAGCCTGAGAAAGCGCAAGCGGATCAAAGTGTTTTGGCAAAGAAGAACCTCAATGAGTTTTGGAAAGAAGTTCTTTCGGAGAAGCCAAACATAACTGATAAGCGGATGAATGAAGCGGATAAAAATATTGCGGTGGATAAAGAGGCTGCATTAAATATTCCCGATAAAAAAGTTACACAGGAAGAGAAGCAGATTCCTTTGATTGAAAAAAAACAGCCTACACCCGCAATTATAAATGCAAAAGAAAATGCATTAAGCAAAAATTTATCAAAGAAGATCCCACTCGCCGCTGCAGAAATTTCCTTACGGGAAATAGAAACGATACGCACAGTAGAAATAATACAGGATAGCCTTGTATTTTCGCTTTACGATAATGGCGCTGTTGACGGCGATACTGTAAGCGTTTTATTAAATGGGAATGTTATTATGCCAAGGGTGGGATTATTAGAAAAAGCTTTTAACAAGACCATTTACCTTACCCCGGAGATGGGAGACTCCATCAACATAATTATGTATGCGGAAAACCTGGGAAGCATTGCACCTAATACCGGCCTGCTTGTGGTTCGCGATGGCACCATCAATTATGAAATCCGGTTTAGCGGAGATTTAAAAAAGAATTCTGCAATCATTTTAAAAAGAAAAAGAAAATAATGGATCGAGATGGAAGTGTTGCACAAAAAGTGCAATCTGTAAAACTTACCGAATATAGCCGGGGAGCCGGCTGCGGTTGTAAAATATCACCGCAGGTATTGGAGGAGATTCTTCATTCGGAAATAGCATTTCCCAACAATAATTTATTGGTTGGAAATAACAGCAATGATGATGCGGCGGTTTATGATTTAGGCAACGGCACTGCTCTTATTTCCACTACGGATTTTTTTATGCCGATAGTGGATGACGCCTTTGACTTTGGAAGAGTAGCTGCCGCGAACGCCATAAGTGATGTGTATGCTATGGGCGGTAAGCCTGTGCTGGCGGTGGCTGTGTTAGGATGGCCTATAGAAAAGCTGTCATCGTCATTGGCCAAAAAAGTAATTGAAGGTGCAAGAACAATTTGTGCAGAGGCAGCCATTCCTTTAGCGGGCGGCCATAGTATTGACTCTGCCGAACCTTTTTTTGGGTTGGCTGTAAATGGGATCGTTTCGATTTCTGATCTGAAAAAAAATAATACTGCTAAGGAAGGAGATTTACTTTTTTTGACCAAACCAATTGGTGTTGGCATTTTATCAACGGCACAAAAAAGAAAGCTGCTTAAGGAACAACACTTAAAAATTTTGATTGATCAACTTACCGCTTTAAATAAAGTTGGCGAAGAGTTGGGAAAAATAAAAGGTATTTCTTCAATGACCGATGTTACCGGATTTGGGCTTGCCGGTCATTTAATAGAGATGGCCGAAGGAAGTGGCTTGACTGCTGAATTATATTACTCACGGTTATGCATAGCCGAAGGTGTGCGGGAATATCTTTCGCAACGTATAGTTCCGGATGCTACTTACCGAAACTGGAATAGCTACAGCAAAAAAATTGATTTTGAAAAAGGAGTAAATGTGATGGAAGCGTTTTCTATCTTGCCTGATCCGCAAACTAATGGAGGATTACTGATTTCGGTAAATCCTTCATCTGTTACTGAAGTAAAAGAGACATTAAGCCGGGCAGGATTACAAAACTTTTTAAATCCTGTTGGCAAGTTTATTGCAAAGAGCGAAAAAGTAATCCTTGTAAAAAGCTGATTCTTTTTAAAAAAAATAAGTGTAGAATAAATTTTTTCAAATTATTAAGTTATGAATTGGATCCTGTTAATTATTGGAGGCTTGTTTGAAGTTGGCTTTGCTACCTGCCTCGGGAAAGCGAAAGAAACAACCGGTGCAACGGCTGCGTGGTGGATCGTTGGATTTTTTGTTTGCCTGGCAATCAGTATGTATTTACTTTACCGCGCAACACTTACATTACCTATTGGTACTTCTTATGCAGTGTGGACGGGCATCGGAGCGGTTGGAACCGTTTTGGTCGGCTTGTTTATTTTTAAAGAACCAGCAGATTTCTGGAGATTATTTTTTATAACAACTCTCATCTGCTCCATCATTGGGCTGAAAGCAGTTTCACATTAACGTGAGTTTGAGAAATGCTGAAGAATTTTAAATCCCGTCAATAATTTTCGCCAGTTTATGATCTCTTTCTGTAACCACGTTTCCCGCATCATGCGATGAAAGCCAGATCTC
>DATCWN010000160.1:0-7364 GCA_036566285.1 Hanamia sp. | reverse complement strand
AGACAGGTAAGCCCGTTGTTTTGGTTTTATTTACCGGCCGCCCGCTGGCGCTTAAATGGGAACAGGATAATGTACCTGCTATTTTAAATGTTTGGTTTGGTGGAACCGAGGCAGGGAATGCAATAGCTGATGTGCTGTTTGGTGATGTAACTCCTTCCGGAAAACTTACCACAACTTTTCCGCAAAATGTAGGTCAGGTGCCACTTTATTATAACCACAAAAATACAGGTCGGCCGTTAGAAGGAAAATGGTTTCAAAAATTCCGTTCCAATTATCTGGATGTTTCTAATGATCCTGTTTATCCGTTTGGCTATGGCTTAAGTTATACGACATTTAATTATAGCGACATAAAAATCAGCAATACCTCATTGAAAGCCAGTCAAACACTAACCGCATCGGTAACCGTTACCAATACAGGCGACAGGGAAGGTGAAGAGGTTGTTCAAATGTATATACGTGATTTGGTAGGCAGTGTAACGCGCCCTGTTAAAGAATTAAAGGGTTTTCAAAAAATAAATCTGAAGGCAGGGGAATCAAAAACAGTCTCATTCAAAATAGGTATCAACGATTTGAAATTTTACAATTACGATTTAAAATATGTTGCTGAGCCTGGAGATTTTAAACTTTTCATTGGTGGCAACAGCCATGATGTAAAAGAAGCAAATTTTAAATTGCTCCAATAAAGCAATTTTATGAGAATTCTTTTGTTGTCGGAGGAAAGATAAGATACCGCCCATTATGGATCTCTAGAGCGGTAAGCACAGGTCACATAAAAAATGAAGTAGCTTACCCTACAAAAAAAGTGGTGACCTCAAAGTGTATCCCCATGAGGCCAAATTGAATCGTTTAGCCACATTCCATTGACACATTAATCATTTAAATTTGCGCCTGTTATGAAAATAGTAGTATTAGACGGATACGCCATGAATCCCGGCGACTTAAGCTGGGAACCTTTGAAACAACTTGGCGAAACAGTGATTTATGTACGGTCAACTTTAAAGGAACACCGCATACATTGCTGATGCCGAGATTGTGCTGACTAATAAAGATTACGTGGTACTTGTGAGCGCCACTGGCTATACTTCGCAGCAGGTAGCGCACCACATAAACCGTGGAAAAATAGATGAGCTGAATTTTCAGTTGGCTTTGATGGAAGAAGTACCAGCATCCTTATAAAAAAAGAAGCCGTCCTTTTGAGACAGCTCCTTTTTTAAATTTCTTTATTATCAATTTATTATTGTCCTGAATCATCCAAAACCAAAGGATATTCAAACGGCTCGCTATAGCCCGGATAAACACCTGTGATGGTTATCTCTGATTGTGTGCCAATAATTTTTTTCAGGTCATCAACAGATTTTACCTCTTTACCATTTGCTTTGGTAATAATAAAACCATCGCGCATTCTTGTCTGGTCGTTGATAACGCCTTCATTTATTTTTCTCACTACCACACCTCCGCTCAAACCGAGGTCTTTCGATCTCTTAGGATCAAGGGTTACCAGGTCAGCGCCCAGTTTGTCAATCATTTCATCCGGTTTTACTATATCATAATTGCCCGAACTGTTTTTCAAAGTTACTTTGGCTACACCGAGCTGCCCGTTTCTTTCGTACGTTACGGATACTTTATCACCCGGCCTGAAACCACTTAACTGCTCCTGCAATTCAGCGCCTGAATTAATATTAACGTCATTGATTTTCCTTATTACATCACCCACTTTGATTCCGGCCTGTATGGCTGCACCATCTTTTACCAAATTAGTAATATAGATGCCATCAATGTTTAAAGGCACTTTGTTTTTTTCTTTTTCCTGTTTGCTCAAAGCCCCTGCATCAAGAAACATAGCGCCCAAAAATCCTCTTTGCACACTACCATATTTTACAAGATCGTTAATTACTTTTTTTACAATGTTCACCGGTATGGCATAAGAATATCCGTTGTAATAACCCGTAGGAGAAGCAATCGCCGAATTGATTCCAATCATCTGGCCATTGGTGTTGATCAATGCGCCGCCACTGTTACCCATGTTTACCGCCGCATCGGTTTGCAAATAAGATTCCACAGCCAGTGCGCGTCCACCGGTTCTATCGTGGTTCAATCCTAACGACCTTGATTTGGCGCTGATGATACCAGCCGTAACCGTGGCATCAAGGTTCAAAGGATAGCCGATAGCCAAAACCCATTGCCCGATTTTTACATCACTGGAATTTCCGTAGAGCATAAAAGGTAAATTCTTGGCATCTACTTTTACCACAGCCAGGTCGTAAGCAGGATCGGAGCCAATCACTTTTGCAGTATAGGTTTTTCTGTCGCTTAAAGTAACAGTTACTTCATCGGCGCCCGCCACCACATGGTTGTTGGTAACAATGTAGCCATCATCGCTGATGATAACGCCGGAACCGGAAGCCATCTGAGGCAGCATACGCTGACGGCCACCACCGCCCCCCGGGCCAAAAAACTGGTCGAACAGATCGTCACCAAACATATCTGAAAAAGGATTTTTTTGCCGGGGCAAATTATTATTTACCTGTTTGGGGTTCGTCTTTGTTTTAATATGCACCACTGTAGGAATGGCTGCTGCGGCAGCTTGTGTAAAATCCGCAGGCCCCGCGGAGGGGTTTCCATTGGTATCAAACAAGCCCGCGTATTTATAATTGTCCGGGACGGTAAAGCTTTGGAAATTAGGATTGTTATTGTTGTGCTGATATTTATTATATCCAAAAATAACGGCCAAAGTAGTAATGGCGCTAATCAACACAGTAAAGAGAATGTACTTCGTTTTCATTTATGGAAATTTAATAGTTTGAAAAATATATAAGCCAAATTCGGTCAACAAAACGTATGTCCCAGAATCAAATTAAAGCAATATCTAAATTTATTCCTTTACCGTCCATTTACCTTTAACAATAAATTAGAACCAGCTTTAATGAGGGTAAATTTAATTCATAAAAAGATGAGATTTTGTTAAACAAAGACAAGGAGAAGGGAATTGACTTAGATTTTAACTAAAGGAAAACATGGGTTAACACGAATTTCTTAAACACGAATTATAAACACTAATTACACGAATTCTTAAATCTTCACCAGCCACAAACAAATTGAATGGCTGTATTAGAATTCATTAGTGGAATTCGTGCTTATAATTCGTGTTTTATAAACCCAATAAAAACTCCATCGTATCTGTTCCATCAGCGTAATCAAATAAACCCGGTTGTTGTGCGTTGCCAAATGGAATATAGTTTTCACCCACGATACATTGAATGTCTGCCTGATTTTTCAATTCAGCATCCAAAGCATTTTTATCATTATAAAAAGAATAATGGAGCTCGCTCACCGGTGAAAAAATATTTTCATTTTCAACAAGAATTATACTCTCATTGGTCATGTAATATTTGCTGTTCATTATCAGCAAGGCAAGATTGTAATCATAATTATTCCTGTATTTGGTGTGGTCAGAAAAATAATTATATTTTTTAAACGCATCCAGCAAGGGAACGAAATCATAACCTTCAGGCACAAAAATTTTCGTAACATTCCTGCATCCCAATCCAAAATAAGTATGCACATCACCGGCAAGAAGAATGAGTTGTTCTAAAGTTTCATCACCGGATAAAACAGCCACAGAGGTTTTGTTTTTTCGGATAACAGAAGGATATTTTCCAAAATAATAATTAAAATACCTGGAAGAATTATTACTGCCGGTGGCAATGTAGGCGTCACAATCTTTGAGCATTCCGGATATTTTTACCACGTTGCCCACCTTCGGATTCCATTCGCACAATTTTTCAACGATATGCTTCAGCAGCACATCATCTTTTTCAGAAAGCTTGATGTGCTGATGATGGCCGGTAATAAAAGCGCTTAAAAAATCATGAAAGCCTACAAGCGGAATATTGCCCGCCATTACGATTCCTATCTCTTTGGGAGTAATGTTATCATCAATGCGGTAATGACGTATCCAGCCTCGCAGCTTTTCTTCATCAAGATAATGTGATGCGATATTTTGCAAAGAGATTTCTATAAATTCTTCTGTAAACCATTTATTTTTTTCAAAAGCTTTTTTCTTTATTTCATTCCAACCGGCATCATCTTTTTTTAGCAGGTAGCTGCGAAGTTTATTCATCAAACCGATTCTTTCTTCTAAATTCATAAAGGGGTAAATAATTATCTGTTTATATTTGTACTAATTAAACGCAGGCAAAAATCGGAAATAATTTTCAGCTTGCTTCAAACTTAAAAATACCATGAGATGGCAATAAAAATAACTGATGAATGTATCAATTGTGGCGCCTGTGAACCAGAATGCCCCAACAACGCTATATATGAAGGCGGCGTGGAATGGGCAATAGCAGACGGCACTACCGTAAAAGGATCAATCACTTTGATGGATGGATCTGTAATGGATGTGGATCAACGCAATCCCCCGGTAGCTACGGATATTTATTTTATAGTTCCCGATAAGTGCACCGAGTGCCAGGGCTTTCATGAAGAGCCGCAATGCGCCGCGGTATGCCCGGTTGATTGTTGTGTACCCGATGAAATGTACGTGGAAACTGTTGAAGAGCTTTTGGCAAAAAAAGATAAAATGCACTTGTAAGTTGTTCGTAAGGCGAAAGCCTGTCATGCAGGTGATATTTCCTGCGTCCCGGCGAGGGTATTGCGAAATGCCTTCGCCTTTTTAAAATAAAAAATCATGCTTCAAAAAAAGATTATTTCACTTACGGCTTTTTTGATGGTTGCATTTTTTATAACATCGTGCGATCAATTAAAACCCAACCAGGAGAAAGTAACCAGCGTAGATGAAATTGTAAACGCAGACATCGCCTTCTCTGATATGAGCCGGCAGGTTGGAATGAAAAAAGCATTTATGGAATACATCGGCAGCGATGGTGTTTTATTGAGGCCCGATCATCTTCCGATTATAGGAGCAGACGCCATAGATTTTTTAAGCCAGATAAATGATACTGCTTTCAAATTAACATGGACACCCACTAAAGGCGGCATATCCCAATCGGGCGACCTCGGTTATACTTACGGTGTTTATGAATTAACCACAGCCGACACCGTACTAAAAGGAACTTATGTAAACGTGTGGAAAAAGCAAAATGATGGCGCCTGGAAATTTATTGTGGATAGCGGCAACCCCGGAATATCATCCAACGAGCCATAACTTTTATTGTAAACAATCAACTTCCATAAAAAAATGAAACCCCAAATTGCCTTTGTAACCGGCGGCTATTCCGGTGAAGCTGAGATCTCTTATGAATCTGCCAAAACCATTGAAAAAAATATTGACCCTGAAAAGTTTGATCATTATAAAATTGACATCACCACACAGGGGTGGTTTCATCAGTTACCTAACGGTGAAAAAATTGAAGTGGATAAAAATGATTTTTCTCTTTTGATAGAGGGGAAAAAAATAAACTTCGATGCCGTACTCATCGGTATTCATGGCACACCTGGTGAAGATGGAAAATTGCAGGGCTATTTTGATTTATTAAACATCCCCTACACTTCATGCGATTGTGCTATTTCTGCTCTTACGTTTAATAAAAGATATACTGTGGCCGTGGCCTCTTTTGCCGGCATCAACGTTGCCAACTCCGTTTTATTATTTAAAAAAGATTATCAAAGTCCCGATGAGCTGGTAAAGGATTTACGTTTCCCCGTTTTTGTAAAACCCAACAACGGCGGCTCCAGCATCGGAATGAGTAAAGTAAATTCGCCTTCAGAAGAATTGGGGAAAGCGATTGAAAAAGCATTTAAAGAAGACGACCAGGTGCTGGTGGAAGAATTTATTAAAGGAAGGGAATTTACCATCGGCGTTTTCAAATCGAAAGGAAAAATAACTGCATTGCCCTTTACAGAAATCATTAGCAAAAATGATTTTTTTGATTTTGAGGCCAAATACCATGGCGCCAGTGAGGAAGTTACTCCTGCAAAAGTGGAAGAAAGCATTGCGGAGCAAATAAGAAATGAAGCGGTAAAGATTTATCAAATTTTTAATTGCAGGGGAATCATAAGAATTGATTTCATTTATAATGAAGAAAAAAAGATGCCTTTTATGCTGGAAATAAATACAGTACCGGGCCAAACGGAAGCCAGCGTGGTGCCTCAACAGATAAGAGCGAAGGGCTGGAAACTGATGGATCTTTACACTGCTTTGCTGGAAGAATGTTTACCTGCTTAAATTTATTAAATTGCACCGCATCAATTTTTAACCTATACCTATTCCGTGTTTAAATTTATCGCAAAACAACCTTTTATAATAAACCTGCTTGCCGCATTCATATTGATCTTCCTGGTAGGGTTTTTATTTTTTGAATCACTCGGCTGGATCACCAATCACGGTAGCTATTTAAAGGTTCCATCAGTAACAGGAATCAAAGTAGATGATGCCTTAAAGCTTTTGGAAAAGGAAGGGTTTGAAGTAGTGATTACCGACTCCGCTTATAATGATAGTATGCCTATGAATACGGTAAAAAAACAATTGCCGGATCCGGGCGCCACGGTAAAAGTAAACCGTACTGTTTTTCTGAACGTCAATCCTGTTGCCTTGCCATTAATTGAAATGCCCAAGCTGGAAGGCCTGAGCTACAGGTTCGCGCTTGATAAATTAAATAAAAGTCATTTGGTCTTAGGCGACACCACCATGCGCCCTGATTTTATGAAAGGCTCTGTACTTGAACAACATTACAAAGGTTCCAAAATAGAAGCAGGCACTAAAATACGCTGGGGTTCTACTATAAGTTTAGTGGTAGGCGGTGGCCTGCAGGAAGTATGGATAGAGGTTCCCAATCTTATTGGTGCTACTGTAGCGGAAGCGAAAGACATCTTAAAAGAAAAGGGAATTGTACTCGCCGCCATCCTCACTTCCGGAAGTGTTACTGATACGCTTCATGCTTTTATTTATAAACAAAATCCTGAAGTTTTGGATTTTAATAAGGCGCCATCTTATATACAACCAGGGCAAACAATGGATATCTGGGTGCAGGTAGAAAAACCTATTATTGATACTTTTAAAATAACGCAACAACCTATACAACCATTACCACCTCCAAAACCATAATCATGTTAACTATATCTCCTGAAGAAGTAAAAGAAAGACTGGATGCGGGCGAACAATTACATTTAGTAGATGTAAGAGAACCTGCCGAAACCGCTGAATTTAATATAGGCGGTATTTCATTTCCCGTAGGCAAAATCCTAAGTATGCAGACAGAAGATCTTGAATACTTAAAAAATGAAGAAGTGATCTGTTATTGCAGAAGCGGCAACCGGAGCGGGCAGGCAGCGATTGTATTAGAGCAACTTGGATTTACCAATGTAAAAAACCTTACCGGCGGTATGCTGGCATGGAAGGAAAA
>DATCWN010000005.1:0-3369 GCA_036566285.1 Hanamia sp. | reverse complement strand
GGTTCACCCGATAGCCCCAACCCTGGTTCGTGGCACACGAAACAATTTTTTAAATTTTAAGTCAGGATTTTAGATTACGGTATGCAAATCCAACGAAAATCTTTTAAGTGGAATCTTGCCAAAGATTATTTGAATTATAATTATTCATCCGCAAGATTTTATGAAACAGGTGTGAAGGCACAGCGCCACAATAGTTTTAAAAACGACTTTGATTTATTATTTACACACAAGTAATAAAGAGCTGTGTAAAATCGTTAGTGCGTTGGATGACCTGAAACTTAATTAAAAAGATGTATTTGCGCTATAATTTGCACTCCGCGTTTTATTTTTCAAGTGATTGAAAAATAAGTTATAAAAAAAATTGTTTGGAAAAATAATAGCCTATTTTAGCATAAATACAAACCCTAGCTGCCAACTTAAACAACAACCAAGACGAAAAAAACAACTTTGGAACATCAACTTTTATAATGGTTTGATTATGAAAACAACTGTAAAAAATGGAAAAGTAGCAGCATCCGTATTACTGTTTCCGTGTGGAATACAGTTGCACAAAGAAACCCCGGTACAAAAAAATTAGCATAAACACAGAACATCCTGCAATCACTATGGAAGCCAGGGAAAATGGCTTTTCATTAGAAGTATAGGTGTCCTAAAAAATAGACCCGGCGAAAGTTCTGAAGAAAAATTTAAAAACAAAATCAATTAAAAAATTGGAAATTATGAGAAGACTAATTACAATCTTCCTTTTAATAACAACAGCGTTTATCACAGTAAATGCACAGAACAAACTTAGCGGCTCTTTGGGCCCTTATGCGAACAACAACTCGTGGAACAAATACACTGATTTGAATTGGGAAGTAACCTACCAATTTGAAAAAAAGAAGAACGGTATTTATCTCAAATACTTAAACCCAAAAGTAACCGTAGCCCATAATTCATTGTATTCAACAGCAGCAAAAAACTATTCAAAGTCAGAATTAGGACTATCTGCCTGGCCGGAAATTTATCTGCCTTCATCACTAAATGTTAGTGTAGATTGTCATTTACCCAACGGGGAAGTAGTGTTATCCGGCTTTGCGGTTAGTTCCTTTAATTATAATCCATATGAAAAAAGGATTTGTGGAACAACCTTAAATGGTAAAGAGTTAGACCCTTCTGATTTTAGGCTTTCCGTTACGAAAGCATACTACAATCCGCAAAGTATAAAAGAACTTGATGATATTATAAGAGCCAAACAAGCTCAAAATTCAAACACAAATACCTCTAAATCCGCAACAACGAATACTACTCAAAACCATTCTAACAATAACAATCCTGCAACTAATAATCCTCTTTCAAGTAGTCAAACAAACAATAGTTCTAATAACAATCCTTTAAACACTAAAACAGACCCACCAACATACGAACTTCGATATTCAGATATTGGTCTCCCTGAAGCATATCAAAATGGTTCAGTAAATAATGGTAATCCTATGCTGAATAACAATAGTAACTATTCCCCTTCCCCTGGAAATTACAGTAATGACAATACGGTGCAGGCAGTAGGTGCTGTAGTTGATCTTATTTCAGCCTGGGGAAATCAGGCAGAGGCAGAACGGGAAAGAAAAAAAGCAGCCGAAAGGCAAATGGCAGAAGAAAAAAAACAAAGGGAAGCCGAAGCAGCCGCAGTAAAGTCACGAAAGCTTCAGTTAGCCGCGGAAAGAAAGGCCTTGCTGGGAAAATTGCCTGATGGTAATACACCACTTTCACATGAAGCAAGAGCCGTTTCGGAAGTTTATTTTTTTGTTTACAGCTACAACAAGAACACTTTAGAAGACAGTAGCCCATTAATTTCTATATCAAATGTTTTTTCAATTCAAAAATATAGCGATGGAACCTGGCCTTTTAAAGCCAGCCTTATGGAAAATATATCCAAAGTGAACAAAACTCCAGGTTTGATATTGTCAGGTTACTATTCCGGTAAAGAAAAAGCCGAAGAACAACAACAGTTGTTCGTTAAAGCAACAACCAATTATGGTTTTAAAGTAGAGAACATCTTATATGAAGGTAAAAAAACATCCCAAACAAATTCCAACACGGATTATTGGGGAAATCCGATAAAAAATGAAGCGCTCAATGAAGCTCCTAAAACAAATCAAAACAAACCAACGACACCAACTATAAAGAAAGTGGATTTTTGGGGCAATCCAATTAATAACTAACTATATTATCCATAATTAATACAATACGAATGAAAAGAATAGTCACATTAATTTCAATACTCTTTTTAGTTGCGAATACCTGCTTTGCACAAAACAGCATTGCGAAACTAAAATATGAAGAAGCGGAAGAAGCTTATACCTCCAATAATTTTGAATTGACGATAAGCAAAATAAAAGAGGTGGAAGGGTTGTTAGGCACAACGAATCCTAAATTATTATACCTAAAAATATTGGCGCAAAATAAAATGATTGAAACCGATCCTGAAAAGGATTATGCCATCATTGAAAACACGCGGGCTGTGAGTGACAAGTACTTAAAAGATTACGACAACATTCCTGATAATGAGGATAAATACAGGGACATTTACAAAATTTCGCAAAAGCTCATTGCTTACCCTAAAAGTAAAATTGAATTTGATGATATTGCTTTGAAAAAAAAGGATATTGCTTTGAAAAAAAAGGAAAAAGAACTTTATGAACGTGAAACTCCCAGGAGAATAACGGATAGTATTTTAAGTGTCTCCAATTTTAAGTCAGGAATTGCAATAGAAGAATTTGTAAGATTATATCCGGAATCAAAAACCTTATTCGGGTTAAAACAAAAAAGGGGAAATTATGGACATACTATTGATGACGCTTTTAAAGGGAAGGGACAATCCGGACTATTTATTATTCAAGTCTATAAAAAGGGAATAGTTTCATATCATTATAAGATACAAGAATGCAAAACCAGCGATGAAGCGAAGGCGCTTTATAAACAATACAAAAAATATTTTGATGAAAATCTTGTCATTAAAGGAGATGATATATACCCTGAAGGACGATATGAAGTAAAAGGAAAACATTACATAACCTTACTGAATTGGGGTAATGGTATTTATTTGCGATATGGATCGAATTAAGAATGGATTAGCATTGCAATGCTATTGTTGAAGTGGAATCTTGCCAAAGATTATTTGGATTATTATTATTCATCCGCAAGATTTTATGAAACAGGCGTGGATGCCTTTGTTGATTTTATACTAATTTAATTCTTTTTGCAATGATATGAGTGTCCGCTTGTGCTATGGTTATTATCTAAATTAAATTCAATCAACTCATCCATTTACACAAGAGGCAAGCGAATCATCAATCTATTGGCTACCTACAAAATGTTCATCCGGAACAT
>DATCWN010000453.1:0-2615 GCA_036566285.1 Hanamia sp. | reverse complement strand
CCTCCAGCCTGTCTATACTTTCCTGGGGAAAAGTACCATCCTCTTTGGGACCTACGTTCAATAAATAATTGCCGCCCTTAGAAGCGATGTCCACGAGATTACGGATCAAGGTTTCCGTACTTTTCCATTTGTGATCCCAGCTTTTATATCCCCATGAACCATTCATCGTCATGCAGGTTTCCCAATCTTTTCCATCGAGTTCACTCTGTGTAGGAATTTTTTGTTCCGGGGTTTTCGTATCACCCGAAAAGTTGGGGCGTTTTAAACGATCGTTGGTAATAATGTTCGGTTGCAATTTTAAAAGCGCCTGCAATTTTAAAGCAGCTTCATCTGTCATATTGGTTGGCGTATCCCACCACAATACAGCAACGTCTCCATAATTGGTCATTAATTCTTTTACCTGCGGAACCGCTACATCATCAATATACTGAGCAAAACTTTTGGTTTCCTGTGCCGGATCCCAATGGCCATTATGCGCTTTGGTGTAGGCATCAATTTTTGCAGAATCAGGATTGGGCCACCCTTCTCTCATTTCTTTTCTTGCTACTGAGCCGCCGGGATTGTTCCAGTCCTGCGCCTGCGAATAATAAAAGCCTAATTTGATGCCATATTTTTTACAAGCTGCTGCCAAGGGTTTCAATAAATCCTTACCGTAGGCAGTGGCATCAGTTATATCCCATTTACTGGCTTTTGAATTAAAGAGTGCAAAGCCATCATGGTGTTTGGCAGTAATCACAATGTATTTCATGCCTGCTTCCTTTGCCAACTTTACCCATGCATCCGGATCATATTTTGTAGGATTAAATTCTTTGGCTTTTTGCTGGTATTCGGCTACAGGTATTTTGCTACGGTTCATAATCCATTCTGCACCTCCGCGGGCTTGCTGGTGGCCGTGGTAAACACCTGCCCACTGCGAATACACACCCCAGTGAATAAACATGCCGAAACGGGCTTCCCGCCACCATTCCATGCGGGCATCTTTAGAAATATTCTGTCCGAAAAGTATTTGTGTAGCAAACAAGCTCACAATCAGAAAGCATTTTTTCATAAAATAAAATAATTAAAAGATTTTTATCAATCGTGATTATACAAGTGCAACTAAAGAAAATTATCAATACCATATGTATTGATAATTCACCTTTCATTCAACGATATTGACATCGAAAGTAATTTTTTCATCAAAAAATAAAAGATTGGATAAGCCGATTTGCTTTGTGCCAAATGATGCCGTAAATAAATAAAGAAGAATCATTCATTTTATTGCAGACAGAAATCATAAATGCAATGATTATATTCTTATTAAACGCAAACGTTTTGATCTTTAATTATTACTCCTGCCACCGCCACGATTTCCGCCACCACCGCGCATTTCACCCGGTATCCTATCGGGGTTTCTTTGTCCCGGTGTTCTTTGAAACCTTTTACCTCCAAACTTTTGCAGCCGTAAATTAAATGAAAGTAAAAAATAACGGCCCAGTCGCTCATTCTGAACATCTGTAATAGTAGTACCATTTACCGTTCTTGAGATGCCTGTACTTTGGTTGAACAAATCAAATCCCTGCAGGCGCAGGGTACCCATATTTCTTTTAAGGAAACGGCGTTCAACATAAAGGTTGAGCAGCACCGGATTTGAATTGACTGTACTAATGTAACCGGTGTTTATAATTTTCGTAAAATCGTATCCCAGCGTCCAGTCTTTAAAGAAATAGTTTTTGCCATTGATCCCAAAATTTAAAGACCTCACTTCGGTACTCCGGGTGTAAGTGGTATATTGGGTAACGGTTTTATTAATGGTATAGCTTCCGTTGATGTCCACGTCAATAATGTCTGTAAAATCTATACGAAAACGCGCAGACGGGCTTACCACCCAATTCTGGCCGGTATTTCTTTTACTATCCGTAAATGAAATGTTGTTATCAAAATTACCCGAAGCATTTATAGTGGCTGTAAATTTCCGGTCATTAAAAGGCTTTGTAAATGATACGTTTCCGTTCAATCCATAAAACCCATTTGTGTTGAGATACGATGTGGTTCTTCCCGTACCTTCCGATGCATTCACACTGCTTCTCACTATTTTATTCTGCGTTTGATCAAAAGAAAGGTTGGCAAAAAGAGAGGTACCACTTAATAGGCCTACCTTATTGTATTGCAACCTTAGCCTGTTGGTGAATTCCGCTTTAAGATTAGGGTTGCCTATCACAATATTTTTGCTGTTGGAACTATCAGCCACCGGTTGCAACTGCTCAAAGTTGGGTTCTCTGCCGGCCCCACCGTAGGTCAAAGTAAGGGAATTCCTGCGTGCAAAATTATAAGCAAACCGAGCCCTCGGCGCAAATTTTAAATTCCTTGAATTGGTAGTAATTTTTCTTCCATTATCTATGCCTGTAAGAAGGGATGGTTGTGCTTCGATGCCTAATGATACATTGTACTTTTCTTCCCGCCGGTTCAGGCTAAGTCCATAACGGTTGGTAATGTAGCGGTATTCGTAATCATTGCTCTGCGGTATATTTCTTATTTTCTCGCCGGTTACAAAATTAATATCATCCGCATCCCTTATGCTTTTGGTACTGGAGTTATTCCAGGAATAACTGGCTTCGAGAGAAGTAGATTTCCCT
>DATCWN010000472.1:0-3971 GCA_036566285.1 Hanamia sp. | reverse complement strand
ATCGTGTAATGCTTTTGAAACGGTGGACACGGCGAGGTTTAGTTTGCCGGCAAGTTCTTTAATATTGATATTCTTCATGGTTTACATAGTCAAAGCGCGTGTTAACAAATAACGATGAATGTAAAAATTTACCTGCATATTTACCGAAAACGGTTTCGTAAATAAAGCTAAGCCATTATGTAAACAGCATAAAATAAAACTTTAATTTAGAACTGCAATTTGCACTGACTCATAAACTGATCACAATGGATACCACTCAAAAAAAATTCAGCTCAAAAGAAATAAATCCATTAATAAGTATTGAAGAATGGGAAGATGATGTTTTGGAACGGTATCCCGAGCCAGACAGCATTGCCACGGGAAAAGCCACTGAGGAATATCGTAATTATGAGGAACCTTCAAGAGATACGGTAAAAGAATTTTATCGGTTAAATCATACCTATCAAACCTATGACTTTGTTCAGGAAAAGCGCAACAACTATTTAAAATTTGATAAAAAAGAAATGCCTGTCTGGGATGCTTTCCAATTCTTAAATCAGTTGGTAGATGATTCAGATCCCGATACGGATCTTGACCAATTTCAACACTTGTTGCAAACCGCCGAAGCCATACGTAAAGATGGACATCCTGATTGGATGGTGCTGGTAGGCCTTATGCACGACATGGGAAAAGTGCTTTGTTTATTTGGCGAGCCTCAATGGGCTGTAGTGGGCGATACTTTCCCGGTAGGTTGCGCTTACTCGGATAAAATTGTGTATCCTGAATTTTTTAAAAACAATCCTGATTATAGAAACCCTGCATACCAAACACAATTAGGTATTTATGAAAAAGGTTGTGGACTGCGCAATGTAACCATGTCGTGGGGGCATGATGAATATGTTTACCAAATGCTTAAAGACCACCTGCCCGAAAGTGGCCTGTACATGTTGCGCTATCATTCATTTTATGCATGGCACCGTGAGGGGCAATATGATTACCTCATGGATGATCATGACAGAGAAATGATAAAATGGGTAAAGCTGTTTAACCCATACGATCTGTATTCCAAAAATCCTGAAACGCCCGACTGGAATAAGTTAAGACCCTATTATGAAGACCTGGTACAGAAATACCTGCCTGCGACATTAAGGTTTTAATAGAGCGTCTTTAACTATATAAATAGAAATAATTTATGGTCAATACATCAAAAATTTTTTGGCAAAAGTTTTCTATGAATAATATCTAACCAGTACCTTGCGGCTCTTTTAATTCTTTATGTAATTAAATTAAACTACTTTAAATTGAATAAAATCTACTTGTCAAAGCAGTGTGTAAGAATTTTATTCGCTGCCATTTTCTTATGCTTTGTTACATCGGAAAATGTTTTTGCAAAAAAATATTTTAAAGCGGATAAAATTTACAATACCGCAATTACTGTAAAAGGAACTATACGCGATGCCAGCAATGGAAAACCTTTGGAAGGTGCTACCATTGCTGTGAAAGGAGGTAGCGAAAGTACCATTTCAGATGTTCAAGGCAACTTTTCCATATCGGTGCCTGGCAATAACAGTATATTGGTTGTAAGTTATGTGGGTTATATAAGTCGGGAGATTCCTGTGGGAAATAAAACCAATATTAATATAGAATTACAACCGGCTTCTGCTGAATTAAACCAGGTAGTGGTGGTTGGATATGGAACCCAGAATAAGAAGGATATAACAGGCGCAGTAAAATCTTTGAAAAGTGAATCCTTTAATAAGGGCATCATCACTTCTCCGCAGCAACTTTTGCAAGGAAAAGTATCAGGTGTAAATGTTACTTCTGCAAGCGGAGAACCGGGCGACGTTTTAGGAATTTCAGTAAGAGGGCCAGGAGGGATTAGGTCAGGAAGTACGCCACTATTTGTGGTTGATGGATTACCATTGGATAATTCAAGTACCGGTGGAGGAGATCCTTTAAATTTTATTAATCCACAGGATATAGAATCTATTGATGTTTTAAAAGATGCATCTGCCACTGCCATTTATGGATCGCGCGGCGCAAATGGTGTCATCATTATTACCACTAAAAGAGGCAGAGCAGGTATTTCCACTCTGGGCTTCTCTTCAAGCATTGGCTTTTCTTCGTTAGCAAGGGCTTTGCCTGTTTTAACTGCGGACGAATTTCGGGTTGCAGTGCCAAAAGTGGGGGGCGAATTGGATGACAAAGGAGGTTCTACCGATTGGCAAAAAATAGCTACTAGAAATGCTATCACGCAAAATTATAACCTTACATTGAGTGGCGGAGCTGATAAACTGACTTACTATGCTTCATTAGGAACGCAGACACAGGAAGGCATTATAAAGAAAAATCAAATTGACAGGCATTCGGGAAGATTTAATGTAACTCAAAAATTTTTAGATGACAGATTAGTTCTCGAAGTTAATCTCAATGTGGCCAATACCAAAAATCAACGTCCACCAATTTCAAGCATCCTGGGTGAAGTGCTTACTGATAATCCTACTTATCCTGCTTACGATCCAAGTGGAAAACCCGCGGTTTATCAAAACATCAATAACCCATTAATTTACTTTAATCTTGATAAAGAGATTACTACCATCAACAGGGTGATTGGTAACATTTCCCCATCTTTTAGAATCATAAAAGGACTTGTTTACAAACTGAATTTTGGTATAGATAATTCTACTTCTACACGCGATGTGGAGAACCTGCCCAACGTAGAACCCTTTCGCGAAGGAAGATTAGAAACTTTTTACAACAACAATAGAAATACCCTGATAGAAAACTATCTTACTTATACATTGAACACAACGCATCATGACATCACAGCGTTGGCTGGCCAATCGTACCAAAAAATATTTGTACAACAAAGAAATAACAGTATCAACAGATTTGTTGTTGGTGGAATAGATCCCATTTATAATCCAGGTGTAGGCCAGGATTTAACTTTAGCCAATAACCGGCCGGGAGGATTTGCTTTTATTAACGAGCTGCAATCATTTTTTGGAAGAGTTACTTATCAATACAACAATAAGTATTTGTTTACCGCTAATTTCAGGGCAGATGGATCTTCTAAATTTGGCGCCAATAATAAATACGGATATTTCCCATCGTTCTCTTTAGGCTGGAAAATCTCGGATGAGGAATTTATGAAAAATTCCATTTTTAATAATTTAAAACTCAGGGCAGGTTGGGGCATTACGGGTAACCAGGAAATTCCTCCGAAAATTACGCAGGCCTTATTTAATTCACTCTCCTCTGCAAGTTATCCGCTCAATCCGACAGGCGCTTACCCTGCAGGGCTTACCTATGCAAGGTTGTCTAACCCCGATATTCAATGGGAGTCATCAAAGCAAACGGACTTAGGACTTGATTTTGGTTTATGGAACGGAGCCTTATCCGGCACTATAGATCTTTTCAGAAAGGTTTCCAATAACATACTTCTCCAGGTAATTCCTGCCGACCCGGTTCAGCCTGCAGCAGACTTATGGACCAATGTAAAGGATATGACTATTACCAATAAAGGCGCAGAGTTTGAATTAGATTACAATCATAGATCGCAAAAAGGAATTTCATATAGTATAGGAGGCACTCTTACCTATATTACAAACAAGGTAGAAAATTCTCCTTATTCAGTGATTCCTGCCGGCTCTGTTTCAGGCGCCGGTATTACGTCATCCACTATCAATGGATATTTAAATGGCGAGCCTATCGGAACGTTCTTTTTAAAAGAGTTTACCGGAATCGGTGCTGATAGCTTAAGTACTTACCGCGACCTGGATGGCGATGGTATTATTACCGATAAAGATAGAATTGCTGCAGGAACGGCTTTGCCGAATCTCATCTATAGCTTTTATGGTAGCATTTCTTATAAAGGATTTGATCTCGGCATTAATTTTAATGGGGTTTCGGGAAACAAAATATATGATTACACGGAAAATGTCAGCTTCTCTAAGTTGCGGCTTGCGAAAAATGTTAATAGTACTCCGAAG
>DATCWN010000439.1:0-2094 GCA_036566285.1 Hanamia sp. | reverse complement strand
ATGCGTGCCGGGCTTATTAATAAACAGTAGTACAGGTTTAATTCTTTGAAACAGACGATAAGTAACCGGCCAATCACAGATCGGGAGACCTGCGCCAGCTCTGGCCTGCTGGCTTATTTTGTCAATGCAATTCCTTTATATTTTTTTTGTTGAGAATATAATATTGCACCAAGTAATTTTCATTCTACAACGCCGTCAACAAAATACTCAAATTTATTATTGTCGCTTGTCCTGTTTACAATAATTGATACAACGCCTGCATTGCCTTCCCATTCACCAACCAAAGGTGTTAATGGCCCTAATTTTTGCGGGCCTGATATTATTTTTTCTGCCATAATAGAGGTTTTTATTTTTCGATAAATGATTTCAAAAATGTAGATCCAGGAATTTAAGTTCCTGTGATAAAAAATAACAATAGAAATTTTAATTGGCTTAATAAGGCAGCTTGTCTAAAAATTCCGCAGTTTTTACAAAAGTAATTAACAAAAAGATGAATTGATGGCTGCGTTATTGTTCACAACTTTTATCCCTGTTACAAACAGGTATTGTTTAGGGTTGCCAACCTTTGGAAGGTTGGCAATCCTCTATTCAAAATGCGATGATCTCAAACCAAAACCTTATTTTTAATTTTAAAAATCACTTTAACTTTTATGAAATTTAACTGCAAGAAAATCCAAATTGATGACGAAGATATTGGTTACACCCTTACGTTCAGCGAGCATAAAACGGACTATGAAAAGGAGATGAACTTGTCCCCGGAGGAACTTATGAATGTACAAGGAAAATATATTTTGCTTCAGCGGATGTATGCTGAAGACGAATTTGACGATGATTTCTACTACTTTGAACCCTCCGACTTTGATAAGGCATGTGCGCTGGAGGATTTTGTTATCAATTTGTTCCCGACACGTTTTGAACTGCTGCTAAACGGCAATTTGTACCAGGTAGAATTCAGTGCAGATGACCAAAAATTTGAGCAACTTAAACTGGCTCTTCAAAGAATAACTAATGGAACAGGAACATTAATCATTCACCATAATGGAGACTGATACCACCAGTAAATTGAAATATCTGTCAGCTTGTTCAACTGACCAATTCTCAAAAGTAAAAAGCCTAATATCTTCAAGGTCATTTAAAGCTTTCTTACTGAGCTTATATCTCATCATTCCACAGAATGTTTTTGATGAAGATTGTTCAGAAAAGTTTTTCGATTTAAAGTCTTTTACAAATTATTCAAACATTCTTAATGCAGCTCACTTACCAGGGTTGCCAACTTTTCGAAGATTGGCAACCCTCTATTTACTTACTTCCATTGGTCTGCCGTTTTAATAGCTGCCCGCGCAGGCAGGAAAAGTTTTATTTTTTGTTTGACAAATTCTTTTAAAAATCAAAAACAAAACCTGAATATATTTTCCCGTCAAAGATTTTGCTTTTGGCAACTTTCACGTCGTTTATAACAAGACTATTATCATTGATGTAGGCAATTTTGAAATTCTTTAATCTGAATGAAACGGAAAAACTTTGCTGGTTAAAAGCGTAGCCTGCCGCGATCAATCCATTATTAAACGGAACATAGTTGACGCCAAGTGAGGCATCATAAAATTCTTTATCGGTAAACAGGGCATCTACCCCGGCATTAAGTCTTCCAATTTTATAACACAGTCCCACACCGTATGCCCTCTGGTTTACATACGATTGATTGGCCGAATCCGGGATGAACATGTCGGCGTATAATTTTGTGCCGGCCACATTCATAACGGAAATACCTGCCTGTAAAGATTTGGTTATTTTATAATTGAAAGAAAGATCTACATCAAAATTTTGTTTTCTAATACTGTCATCAATAAAGAAATTATAATCAATGAAATTACCATTATTATTTTCCTTTTCGATGGCAATCAGGTTGGGATTATTAAAATGCTGCCAAATAGATTTAATCGTAACTCCTGCGCTTATGTTGTTATTGATCTTATATACCGGCGCTAAAAAGACTGCGAATTCTTCTAATTTTTCAGAACGTGTTACGGATGCAATATTATTGGGATCATTATCAGGAACTCCCTGAGCTGTCAAATCCCTGCGCTGATCTTGTTT
>DATCWN010000358.1:0-2240 GCA_036566285.1 Hanamia sp. | reverse complement strand
AGATGTAATTGGATGGTTTGCAGTAAGTGAGAGAGCTCAAATGGTTTTGCGATAAAATCCTGGGCATGGCAATTTTCTATATCATTTCCCATCCTGGCATTTGCTGAAAAAAGAATAACGGGTAAATGCTCCGTTTCCTTTGCCTGTTTTATTCTTTTGCAAATATCCCGGCCATCGGCCCCGGACAGGGAAACGTCCAGTAGTATTAGATCGGGTTTAAAATTACTAACACTGTTGTCAATACATTCCCATTTTAAAATGGCTTCTACGCTAAAATTATGCATAGTAAGTATCGTTTGAACGAGGGTTAATATATCAGGGTCATCATCAACTACCAGGATTTTATTCATAAATATTTAATTGATTTGTTTTGAGATCACAATAACAATGCTAGATATTTTTATTAGTATGAACCGAATGATTTAAAGGTAAAGAAAAATAGAAAATGGAGCCTTTGCCAGCGGATTCCACACCTATACGCCCGTTATGCCGGTTTATGATGTCCTGGCAAATATACAATCCCAGTCCAAATCCCGAAACGTGAACTGAAAGTTCCTTTGTGCGGTAAAATCGCTCAAAAATATTGGATTGTTCTTCCTCTGGTACACCGTTTCCAAAGTCTCTTATATTTATAGTCAATTCCGTTTCGGTTAGTTTATTATAAACCAACACTTCTTTTTCACCGGGCGAATATTTAACCGCATTGGACAACAGGTTAAACAGCACCTGCTCTATCCGCTGCCGGTCTGCGTGTATCAGTTGATAGCTAGTGTCTCCTTTTCTTATAATCTGGTGGCTGGGGGTAATCATCTGGATGGCTGAAATGGTTTCGTCTAGCAGGGTATTTATGTCAAACTCTGTGATGTTAAGTTCCAGTTGCCCGCTTTGTATTTTTGAAACATCCAACAGGTCTTTAATAAGGTTCTCCAGTTTCTTCAGGCTCTCCAATGCCTTTTGAACATATAGCTTTTGGGGTTTTGTATCTTCCGTCATGGCCAGCAAGTCCATATATCCTTTTATTGTTGTTAAAGGGGTCTTCAATTCGTGGCTGGCAATGCCAATAAATTCGTCCTTTCTCTGCTGGTTTTCCTTTATCTGCAACATGAGTTTATCAAATGCTTTATTAAGGGTACTTATTTCATCTTTGCCATCCAATTCCGGTTTATTATATTCTCCCGTTTTGCCCACTTGTTTCATGGTTTTCACAAGGCGCAGCAACCTCTTTGAAATATAACTCTGGGTACCAAAAGCAATTAAGAAAGAAAAAACGAGCGCCATTAAAAGTAGTATGGCCGATAGCTCATATTTTGATTGCCTTATTTGCCTCAGTTCTGATAATTCCACTTCCAGCACAACGCTGCCGATTACTTCATTATTGTAGGTGATAGGGTTGCTTACAAAAAGGTGTTGGCCGGAGAATACAAAATTTTTTTTATTAAAAACCGGTTGGGCATGAACGCTGTCGCCTTCCCTTGAAGAAGTGGCAAAAAGATGTCCGTTTTTATCAAGGATACTTGCCTGTATTATTTCCGGCGACACATTGTGCAGCTCTGACAATATCTGTGTTGCTGCATCATCATCCTGGAACTGGAGGGTGGAAATGTTGTTGGCCCCCACTACCTGGGCCAGGCTAATCATGTTATTTATTTTGCGCTGTTTATAGCCATTAATATCCGTAACTACAAAAACAGAAAAGACAATGCTAAGTACCAGCACGCTGGTAAATACCTGCATCAGTATCAGTTTGTTCCTGATAGATATGTCATTTAGCTTAACGCTTAAATTAGCGGGCATGTTGAAGTTACTATCGTTTAATTTACAATTATAGCCAGTTTCAGCAATTGCGATCCTGCTTTTACGTCTGCCTGGTTGAGTGCTTTTAAATTGGTTTCAAACTTCAGTTTATCATTTTTTATTACAAAATTGAATGCCGTTCCCTGCCTGGCAAACCCCGGTTCTTCACTTATAGTAAGCATTCCCTTATTTACTTTTGCTAATATTGAAGGAAGCGGGTAGGGGGTTTTTTCTGAGATAAAAAGAATATTGCAAAATTCAATCTTATCAGGATTATCGAAAACCTTCAATTCTATTTTTTTATTGCTCACCGTGTTCGTATTTGCTATTTCGTTTAATGAATTAATCACTGGCGATGGCCCTATTACACCAATGATAAACGTATTGGCGTTATTATAATTGTTCCAATCAATGTATTTCGTGAAATTATAAATGAATGCCGCTTT
>DATCWN010000283.1:0-5158 GCA_036566285.1 Hanamia sp. | reverse complement strand
CAAAAGGCCTGTCCATCATTGCTTTCAGGTATTCCTGGTGGTAAATAGTAGCGTATTCTACCGTCTTATCAAAGCGGACCGGATTAAAATCATGCACACGGCTATCTGCATCTGCGCCATATTCACTAACTAATAAAGGTTTATCCGGAAGTTCTTTCCGATGTTTATCTAAAAAATCTCCAAACCCTTCAAATGACCGGGAATACCATCCAAGGTACAAATTCCAACCTACCAACATCGGTATTTTAGTGAGCTGAACTCTGTTGTACAATTCAAATGATCCATGATTGGGAATCATGGTATATCTGCCGGCATCTTCCTTTCTGGTAAGGACTTCCATCCGCTGCGCTAATTTTGTTACGTTTGTAAAATAGGCTTCCTGTTGCGGAGAACCTTTTTCATACGGTGGCCTCAACAGCACTTCGTTCATATATGCCCAGATAATCAAACTCGGGTGATTAAAGTTTTGCCTTATCATTTCGCGTTGTATTGCCAGCGAATTTTCAGCAAATGCTTCTGACTCTGTAATATGGTTCCCGGAAGGTGTTTCAACCGAGGCTAAAATCCCCAAACGGTCGCATGCTTCCAATATGGCAGGGTCTTGCGGATAATGCGCAATCCGTAAGAAGTTTCCACCCATTTCCTTTAATAATTCTACATCGCGAACATGCATCGCATCGGGTAGCGCATTACCCAGGCCTTTAAAATCCTGATGGCGGCTGGCGCCTACTAATTTCACATGTTTTCCATTTAAGAAAAAACCTTTTTCAGCATCAAATTTAAAATACCTGAAACCTAAGGGATTGGAAATTTCATCCAAAACAATATTGGTTCCGGCCTGTGAAATAGTTGACACTACACGGTACAAATATGGATTTTCAACAGACCATAACTGCTGTCCTTTAATATCTTTCATATCTTGCTGAAAGCTTACTTTTTCACCGGGTTTTGCTTTGAAATTCTTCCTGAGCTCTTTAACCCGTTTGCCATCCGCGTCAAAAATAGTATGAGTAACTGTTAGTTTTTTTTCTTGCCTGCCTGTATTTTCAAAGGCCCCTTTTATACTTACTTCGGCAATGTTATCTGTAACTACAGGCGTAGTAATAAAAATTCCTTTCGAAGCATCATTGTCTGCATCAAAATGGATTTCATTTAAAGCAACCAAATACACATCGCGATAAATGCCACCAAAAAAAGTATAGTCGCCGGATAATGGCGGAATATTTTCGTCATGGCTGTTATTGACTTTTACCATTAATTCATTAGCCGTATTTCCTGTTTCTGAATAGTTCAGGTATTTATTAATAGGGAAAGAGAAAGCAGTATAACTGCCCGTATGTTTACCAACCTGCTTTCCATTTACAAATACTTCAGCAACCTGGGCTGCTCCTTCAAAATAGATATAAATTTCTTTTTCTTTCCAATCACGAGGTAGATAAATTGTTTTTTTGTACCAGCCCTCCCCACGATAATACCCGGACTCATCATCCATCACATCATCTGCATTCCATGTATGAGGGATAGATACCTTAGTCCATTTATTAGCCTCATTAGAAAGGGTATCGCCTTTCATAAAAAGCCAGTTGCTATTAATAGTTTTAAAAATTCTTTCCTGGGCATGAGCCGGAGACATTAAAAAAACACTTATCAGTAAGGAATAAACGACATTTAAAATCATAAGCCAAAGCTACTTTCACTCTAACTTAATTGACACGGACATTCTTTCCATTTATACTATACAAATGTTTCAATCTAAAAAAAATCTCGTCCTCTCCCAGGGAACAGATAAGCATTTATCTCTGTGTTACTTATATGTCTGTGTATCAATTGACAAGTGTTTATGAAGGATAAGGAGGGGCATTTAATAAGAGCAACCCACTATTTTTACAATTGCAAAATAATAAAAGACAAATCGCCTTTATGAAATATTTATTAAGCCTGATACTGATTATTTACAGCATTAATTCTGCCGAAGCCCAAAAAGCAAACGTAAAAAAACAATTTGACCTTGCACAAAAGCAAACCGGCTTAATGCTTCATGAAATTACAAAAGCTGATGCAAAGCCCGGACAATTTTCTCCTCGTACTTTAGAAGACAACCATCTTATATTAGTATCTTCTAAAGATTGGACAAGTGGTTTCTTCCCGGGGGTACTGTGGTATCTTTATCAATATACTGCCGATGAAAAATGGTTGAGCAGCGCACAGGATTTTAGCGGTAAACTTGAGAAAGAACAATTCAATACCGGTACACATGATCTTGGCTTTATAATGTATAACAGCTATGGAAATGGTTATCGCCTGACCAATAATGAAGCCTATAAAAACATCATTATTCAATCTGCCAAATCATTGGCAACCCGCTACAATCCTACAACAGGGGTTATCCGTTCATGGGATCATAACCGGGACAAATGGCAATACCCTGTAATAATTGATAACATGATGAACCTTGAATTGCTTTTTGAAGCTACCAAACTCAGTGGCGATTCTTCATTTTATAATATTGCCGTAAGCCATGCAAACACTACGCTTAAGAATCATTTCCGTCCCGATTTCAGTTCGTATCATGTAGTAGATTATAATGCAGAAGATGGTTCTGTTATCGCTAAAAACACCCACCAGGGATACAGCGATGCTTCCGCATGGGCAAGAGGCCAGGCATGGGCACTTTATGGCTATACGCTATGTTACCGGGCAACGAAAAATGTAGCTTACTTAAAGCAGGCAGAAGGAATTGCTGGATTTATTTTAAAAAATCTTCCTGCCGATAAAGTTCCGTTTTGGGATTATGACGATCCGAAAATTCCGGAAGTTCCCAGAGATGCTTCTGCTGCGGCAATTACGGCTTCTGCACTTTTAGAGCTTCGGTTATTCTCACTAAACAAAAAACAATACACTAAAGCTGCAAAGAAAATGCTTGCATCTCTTGCGAAAAAATATTCCAGTAAACCAGGTGGCAACAAGGGATTTATTTTAGGCCACAGTACAGGAAACCTTCCAAAAGATAGTGAAATTGATGTTCCCTTAAATTATGCCGACTATTACTACCTCGAAGCATTATTAAGGTATCAAAAGGGCAAATGAAACATAAGCGCACATTATAACATAAGCGCTATTTTGCGCTTTTATAGTACATTGCTTGTTATTTATAGTCAACCTGTAACGACTGTGCGTCAAATAGCATTTTATAAATCAAAAGCGCATATTGCTCTTCAACGTAAGCATCCTTCACCTGCCTTTTCATTTTTTGAAACGTATATTTTCCCTGAGAATAAATAGTCTGCTTTAATTTGGTAAAATACTCTTTCAAAAGCTTATCATTAACAGGAATCTCTTTCCCTTCCATCAATCTTTTCAAAGTGATTAGCGCATTATTCATTTGATAATCATAAAAGGTTTGTTCTGTAAATTCTATTGGGCCATATATAACTTCTCCATTTTTAAGGGAAAGTTTTCTGCCCTCATTAGTGATTTTCATATCTGCGAGCAGATCCCTATAACCGGAATAAGACCAAAGATTTTTTTCTGCCAATAATTGTTCCTGTATTTTTAATTTTCTCAATGCTGCAATAGCAGTGTCTTTCAGGTTTTGTTCTGCTGAATGATACTCATTATTTTTACCTGCATACTGATGATACACAACGGCGCGGTACCTTTCCATTTCTCTGTCAACTTCACGTTTATCAATATTTTTAAGCCTGGAAATATGATTGCTGTTAGACTTTCCTGCCAATAAGTTCCCGGTATTGTCAGGCAGTTCAGAAGATTCTATTGCAGGCCCGCTGTAATATCCAATATTAGGTTTTTTAGAATGGCTTACTCCATTGTAGTTGATGAAGCTTCCGGCACCTAAAGCAGGCGAACCTTTCTTTAGTTTATAATTGGGTAACCTGTAATCAGATAAACCATTATTGGGAATAATCAGCAAAGGATCCGTAAGCAGGTTATTGGTTAAGTCAATTTGATGTGGAATTGCGGTGCCATAAAAAATATTATTGGTTATCGTCCTGTTCTGAATTCCATTGCCGGAATCTGCAAGATCAAATTTTACCTTTTCAGTATTTGTATTAAACACCATATTGTTCACATAAGAATAAGTATGGCTGTTTTTTGGGTTTTCAACAATGACTTTAGGGCTTAAACCTTTCCCAATATAAAAGGTGTTGTTATATATTTCAGCGCCTGTAAACCCGTAATTGATATACACTAAATTTCCTTTGTCGTTCTGACTTACATTATATCTTACGATCACACCGGTATCGCGCGGAACAGTGCAGAACCATACTAAACCATGCGCATTGTCATGACTGTAACTGTACTGCCATATAGTACCCGGGCTCATCAGATCAGGATCATACATACATCCATCATAATCAGGCGAGCGGTTTAGAAATCCTTCATTGTACTGGAATATGGTATTTTGGGCGCTTCGCGAAAAAATGGTGTTTCCGGTGGTTCCAAGAGCCGTTTCGTAACACCGGTTTCTTTCTACAATTCCTTTATCAGCCAGGCGAATTATCATGGCATTTTTTGAAATATGGTGGATGGTGTTATTTCTTATTACCAGGTTGGTGATTTTTCTTTTTTCCCAATCTGCCGAACCCGGATAGTCTGAAGATTTCACTTCATTATTAATTACAATACCCTGGTTCTGACAATTATAAATCAGGCATTCTTCTATACGTACATCATCATAACGGGTTGGTTTCACCCGGTCATCGGTGACCGTAATATAAATTCCTGACGATCTTTTATCACTCATTTCATTACCAACGGTTCCTCTAATATCGTGGATAGTCAGATTTTTCAGGTAAATATGTTTCATCAATCCAGCGTTTGAGCCGTTAATTTCCACACCTCTTCTTTCCGCATCAGCATCGGCAGTATTGATGATCTCAAGATTATTGATTTCCCAATAAGATTGATTGTTTAATTTAATAACGCCGGATGCGATAATGCCATTACCATCCAACAGAGGCTTAGGCCCTTTTCCATATTGGTCAATAATGATCGGCTTTCCTTCTGTTCCGGAACCTAAAGGACGAAGCTGGCCAACCCAAATACCGCCTGCTTTAAATAACAACTTTGATCCCGGCGCTAAGGTGATTGAGTTAACCTTCGATAAAGATTGCCATGCCTTTTTGGGTGATAGCCC
>DATCWN010000040.1:0-8042 GCA_036566285.1 Hanamia sp. | reverse complement strand
ACGCTTGAAAGCACAGCTTAATGCTAACAAAACCTATCTGAAAGAATTAAAAAGAATCAATGACAAAGCCACGCAAAAGACGATGGAAAAGGTTTATAAAATGGCTATTACCGGTTTACAAAAATCAATCAAGGAAATTGAGGAGCAAATACTCTTATTGATTAAAAGTGATTCGTCTATTTTGAACAACTATAACCTGCTTCTCTCAGTGCCTGGTATAGGTCATGTTACAGCAGTTTATATCTTATGCTGTACCAATAATTTTGCAGGTAAAATAAGCGGAAAACAATTGGGTTGTTATGCAGGAGTTGTACCATTTAGTGAAAGAAGCGGTATTAGTTTGAAGGGACGAAATAAGGTTCATAAGATGGCAAACAAGGAGCTTAAATCTTTACTGCACATGTGTGCATTATCAACCATAAAATATTATGCTGAATTTAGAAATTATTATGACAGAAAAGAAAATGAAGGAAAGCATCCCAATAGTATTCTGAATGCGATCTGTAATAAAATAGTATTAAGAGCGGTGGCAGTTGTGAATAACCAGAAAAAATATGTTTGTAACTTTAAAAAAGCTGCCTAAAAAAGATTTGATTTATCCATAGCAATCCCCGCCAACAATGTCTTATATCTTCTCTTATGAAAGAAATGACAAAATAAAATTCCCATTCTTTACAAGGGTGTTGGCGAGGAGGCCAACAGCAGCAGGCTTTGATATCATGAAAGAAATCCAACGCATCGGACTTTTAATTCAGGAACAGATCAGCCGGAGTTGAGTTTTTAAAGTGTTTCTGAAAAAATGATATAGAAAGGCGGCATTTTATGCTTATTTATTTTAGTAACTTTCGGTTAAAATTTTCTTATGCCAACAGATTATATTGAACAAAAAGCTGGAGTATTGGGTGGAAAAGCAGTAATTAAAGGTACCCGGATAGGCGTTGATCTTATACTGGAAAAAATTGGGGCTGGTGAAACAATAGAAGAGCTTTTGGAAGCCTATCCCTTTATAACGAGAGATGAAATTCTTGCCTGCATATCCTATGGCGCTGCATCTGTTAGAAATGAAATATTAATAGACATTGAATAGCTTTCCTTTAATTATAGTTGATAATAACTTTAAATAACCATTCAGATGAATTATTACATGCATTTTCTGTACTAAGCAAAAAGAAGCTACGCGTTCGAAAGAAATAGCAGCGAATATCACGACTGAAATTGAAAAATTTAATCCTGCAATTATTTATTTAATGAAATTAGGCCACATCCATCGCGAGTTGCGAATTTGAAAGGAAAAGGCCACCCGCATTGAATAAAAAATAATCCCTCAACAGTTTGTCATTTATCAATTATCAACTACATTTATATTTATTCGATTCGCATCTGATTATTCAATTTCCTTTACAAAAACTTCAAAACGTATGCATCAGAATGTCCTCATTGAACCGGAAGTAGATCATGCTTCGGAAAAAAAAGCCTCGCTGGGTATCAAATTCTTTTTTATTTGCAATTACGTATAGATAATTGATTCCATTCATGCAAAATTCTCATTGAAAATACTTCCTTAATCCAAGCATACATATAAGAAGCATTGTGGCGCAAGGTGTAGGAGGAAACCGCATCCATTCGCGAATCGCCAATTTGAAAAGTAAATGAACCCTTCAGCATGGAATAAAAAATAATTCCTCAACAGTTTGTCATTTATCAATTATCAACTACATTTATATTTATTCGATTCACATCTGATTATTCAATTTCCTTTACAAAAACTTCAAAATGTATGCATCAGAATGTCCTCATTGAACCGGAAGTAGATCATGCTTCAGAAAAAAAAGCCTCGCTGGGCATCAAATTCTTTTTTATTTACCTTTTATTTTATGCCGGTTTTGTTGCCATCGGTGTGCTCAATTACGAATTGCTGGCAGTGGAAGTTTTCAGGGGGATCAACCTGGCTGTTTTTTACGGTATCGGGTTAATTGTCTTTGCTGTCTTATTTGGAATTCTTTATAATTTTTTATGCAGCCGTTATGAAAATCAAATGAATAAAGGGGAGGGCGCGGTATGATATACGGAATCTCTTACATTGCCATCGCATTTTTCATTTTCTTTGTAGGCCTTGTATTGGGCCTGTCTTTTTACCTGGGCAGCAAAACAAAATCTGCCTCTTCCTATTATGCTGCCGGGGGAAAAATCCATTGGTCTGTCAATGGAATTGCTTTTGCAGGCGACTATCTTTCTGCAGCTTCCTTTTTAGGTATTTGTGGTATGATCGCTGTATCCGGGTTTGATGGATTTTTATATGCCATTGGATTCCTGGCCGGCTGGATCGTGGCCTTATTCCTGATTGCCGAACCGTTTAAAAAGCTGGGGAAATTTACCTTTACAGATGCCTTGAATTCGAAATTCAATTCCAGGGCCATTACCCTCACAGCCTCTATCAGTACGCTCATTATCTCTATCTTTTATTTGATACCACAAATGGTAGGGGCGGGCGATTTAGTCACTCCCCTGTTGGGGTTACCTCATTGGGTAGGCGTTTTGCTGGTAGGACTAATTGTTATTGTGATTGTAGCCACTGCGGGCATGACCTCAACTACTTATGTCCAGTTTTTAAAAGGTGGTTTGTTGATTGTTTTATCTACCATACTGGCAATCTATATTTTTAAAAATGGTTTTACGCTGACACCGGATCACCCCAATCAAAAATACCATTCCTTTATGGAGCTTACTCCCCAGGTAACTGATCATAAAGTGGTGGGGGTAGCAGACTGGAAGTTGCTGTCGCAAACTGAAGTGAAAGGCAAACAGTTTGTTCAATTGGAAAAAGACGGTATCGTCCGCTGGTTTGATTTGGTAGAGGGCAGTAAGGGCTACACGCTAAAAGAAGCGCTTTCGATTACCACCAAAAACGACGTATCCCTTTTCAATGGAGAGCCGCAGGAAAACGGACATTTCTACCAGGTAGGGCATTTGAGTAAGATTGTAATGGATGGAAAAGAAGTGGAGAAAACAGGCCCTTTAAGCCCTACAGAATACCTGGCAATTATTGAAAAGAGTGATCTCGTGCGCTTTGCCAATGCTAAATTTACTCAGAATGGTGAAGACATATCCCTCTATTATCAAAAAGTTACTTCCGGAAAGGATTTTATGCTTCCGGGATTAAAATACAAAATAGGTAAAGGGTCAAGCCTTTGGAGCAAGCTGGATTTTATTTCGCTGATGCTGGCTTTGTTTTTAGGAACCGCAGCGCTGCCACACATTCTTATTCGCTACTACACGGTTAAGTCTTCAAGGGATGCAAGAAAATCTACTATTCTGGCCATTGCGGCTATTGGTACTTTTTATATCCTCACTTTATTTATGGGATTAGGTGCCGCAGTGAATGGAGTAATGGACGTGGAATCGAGCAATATGGCAGCTCCCCTATTGGCCCGTGCATTTGGAGTGGTTTTGTTTTCAGTAATCTCTGCGGTGGCATTTGCTACGGTTTTAGGGACGGTTGCCGGTTTAATAGTGGCCTCTTCCGGCGCCATTGCCCACGATTTTATGGACGGCTATCTGAAGAAGAACCTGAACGATAAGGCAAAAGTAAAAGCAGGTAAAATAGCGGCTTTCACGGTAGGAATACTCGCCATCATATTAGGCATGGCTTTTAAGGGAATGAACGTTTCTTTTTTAGTGGGCTGGGCCTTTGCTATAGCTGCTTCGGCTAATCTGCCCGCCATCTTGTTTCTTTTATTTTGGAAAAAAACGTCTGCCACAGGCATTGCTTATTCGATTGTAGTGGGTATTGTGTCTTCGCTGGCCATCATTCTTACCTCTCCTACCATGTGGGATCGTTATGGACTGGATTCAGCGAACGCGATTCATCAATTGGAAAACCCGGCATTGATTTCTTTTCCATTGGCAGTGATCACGATTTACGTGTTTTCCTTGCTATATCCAAAAGAGAAAGCAAACGTTCTGCCGTCACAGTTGAAGGTCGTTTAGGGAAAATGATTGTATTACTCAACTTTCCAAAAGTTTTGTGGAGTCTTTCCCGAAATCAAAAAGTCTTTTAAACTTTTGGAAAGTTTTTTGCTTTTGGAAAGTTTATACAACATATAGTAGCGGGTGAGTCAATCAATGAAATATTTCGGCGTTATTATTGATAATCCTTACTGCGGCATTGTAGTATTTCAGACCTGCGGATAGAAAACTTATTTTAAGTCAATAATTTTTTTGCATAAAAAAAGCCAATATGTCAAACAACACCGTAACATTACACAGAGTGCTTAAGGCAGCGCCTGAAAAGGTTTATCGCGCCTTTATTGAGCCAAATGCGCTTGCATCATGGATTCCGCCATACGGGTTTTTATGTGTGGTTCATAATATGGAAGTGAAAACGGGCGGGGAATACAAAATGTCCTTCATCAATTTTTCTACAGGCAATGCGCATTCTTTCGGAGGAAAATATCTTGAAATCAAACCGAATGAATTCTTAAAATACACCGACAAATTTGATGACCCAAATTTGCCCGGGGAAATGATCACTTCGGTTTGGTTTGGTAAAGTTTCCACCGGTACAGAACTTAAAGTGATCCAGGAAGGCATTCCTTCTGTTATTCCTCTTGAAATGTGTTATTTAGGTTGGCAGGAATCCTTAGAAAAATTAGCAAAATTGGTGGAGCCGGAAATCCCGGATGCTTAATTCCCAACTTTAAGAAACCGTGCAGATATTGACGTCCGCGCCCACTGTACTTATGGTAGCAGGCAGGATAAAGGATAAACTGACGATTTTAATGTAACGAAATTTGTGATTAAACAAAACACAATAGAATACCATAAAGCAAGAAAATGAAAACCAATAAGCAAGTATCACCAGCGCAACGTGAAGAAATACTCCGCACATTGAAAACCCGTTTTGAGAAAAATAGCAACCGCCATAAAGGTATTGATTGGGCTAAAGTAGAATCAAAGCTTGAAGCCAGTCCGGATAAACTTTGGTCGCTCAATGAAATGGAAAAAACCGGCGGTGAACCGGATGTGGTGGGTTATGATAAAAAGACAGACGAATATATTTTTTATGATTGTTCAGCGGAAAGTCCTAAAGGCCGCAGAAGTCTTTGTTACGACCGTGAGGCGCTCGAGGCAAGAAAAGAAAACAAACCGAAAGACAGCGCTATGAATATGGCGGCTGAGATGGGGATTGAGATTTTAACGGAAGAACAATATCGGGAATTGCAGGAATTGGGAGATTTGGATCTGAAAACGTCGAGCTGGGTGAAAACTCCTTCTGAAATTAGAAAACTTGGTGGGGCCATCTTTTGTGATCGCCGTTATGACCATGTGTTCACGTATCACAATGGTGCGGATTCTTATTATGCCGCCAGGGGATTTCGTGGGGTGCTAAGGGTGTAATTCAGGCTTCTGTTGGCGGCTCGCCAATCGCCTTGTTATGAAGAGGATTAATAAATGATTAATAAAGAATAAGAAATGAGGAAGTTCTTCTCTGTTGGTCTTCCGGAAAAAGTAAAACTGCGGCGCAATTATTACAAAAAATAATCTCATCGACAATTCATCAATTCAAATAATTCCCAACAATAGGCAATCTTCTTCCCACTCCGAAGGCTTTCGGGGATACACGAATAATGGGACAGAATTGATTTCTTTTGTATTCATTATTGTTTACCATTCTTAAAATACGGTCAACAAGTATCGTGTCAAATCCCTGTGCTTTTATTTCAGCAGGGCCTTGTACTCTTTCAATGTATTGATATAAAATCTGGTCCAGAATTTCGTATGGAGGAAGACTGTCGGTGTCTTTCTGGTCAGGCTTTAATTCAGCGGAAGGCGCTTTTGTAATAATATTATTTGGGATAATTTCTTCTTTTGAGTTGATGTATTTGGCCAGTTCATAAACCTGTAACTTATAACAATCCCCCAACACGCCCAGTCCCCCGGCCATGTCACCATAGAGCGTTCCATAGCCTACCGCCAGTTCGCTTTTATTGGAAGTGTTCAATAAAATATATCCGAACTTATTGGCAATGGCCATCAGCAAATTGCCTCTTGTGCGCGCCTGGATATTTTCTTCTGCAATGCCAAAGGGAGCATTTTTAAAAACGGGTTTTAACTCATTTAAAAACTCGTTGTAAATTTTTTTTATGGGAATAACATCATAAGGGTTCCCAAGGTTCTTGCTTAATTTTTCCGCATCATTAAGTGAATGCAAAGTTGAATATTCGGAAGGCATTAAAATCGCTCTCACTTTTTCATTTCCTAAGGCTTCGCAGGCAAGCGCAATAGTAACGGCGCTATCAATACCGCCGCTGCTGCCAATGATGGCTTTTGTAAATCCCATTTTGGTAAAATAATCTTTGATCCCTAAAATAATGGCTTCATAAACCTGCGAAATATTTAATTCGGGAAGAAAGCGCAAAGGCGCTAAAAGCTGGTTGGGCAAAGCTTGCGCAGGTTCTATAACATCCAGATCAACACTGCCATCATCATTAATAACCACTTCTTTAAGGGCTTCTTTAAATTGAGGAAGCTGTAAACATAAGTTGGCATCTTTATCGAAAACCAAAGAGGCACCATCGAAGATAATTTCAGTCTGGCTGCCCACCGCATTACAATAAATGAGAGGAATTTTATACTTCGCCACATTTGATTTTACCGTAGCTTTTCTGTCTTCAATATGTGTATAATCAAATGGCGAAGCAGAAATATTAATCATGATATCCGGTTGCTGCTGCATCAAAATATCCATCGGGCAAACACGGTAAAGTGGGTTGTCGCCAAGGTTCCAGATGTCTTCGCAAATAGTAAGCGCTATTTTTTTCCCTTTAAATTCTATTACATTCCAATTGTAAGCGGGCTCAAAATAACGGTATTCATCAAACACGTCATAATTGGGCAAACAGGTTTTATGCGCAATACTTTTTATTTCTTTTTCGTACAAAAAAAAGGCGCCATTAAAGAGGTCTTTTCCTTCCTTTTGTGAGTTTATATCCGGTGAGCCAACAATTACTCCAATCGTATCTGCATGTTGTTTTATTTTTTCAATGCTTTTATAACATTGATTAATAAAATCAGTAAAATCCAGGAAGTCTCTTGCCGGATAACCACAAATACTCATTTCGCTAAAAACAATAAGATCTGCGTTTTTACTTTTAGCCACCTTAATGGCATCAATTATTTTATTGGTATTTTTTTCAAAATTGCCAATGTGATAATTCTGTTGAGCAAGGATAACTTTCATTTTTCAAAATTAAATGAATAAAAATTCAATGTTTTTTCTAATTAACAAAGGCTTATTTATTTTTTGCTTTTATTTGAGGTATGAAGAGATTTTTATTTCCAATATTTAGCGTCCTTATTTTTCTTTCCTGCAACAGCCACAAAAATATTCCTGATGTTTCAGCTATAAAAATAAATATAGAAACCAAAAGATTTGAGCAGGATTTTTTTGCAATGGATACCACAAAAGTAGCGGAGTCTTTTAAAAATATTTTGCAAAAATATCCTGGTTTTACACCCGATTTTATTTACAATATTCTTGGCCTTGACGTGGACAGTTTGTTGATTCCTGGCAATGCTCAAAGTAAAGCCATTCGTTTATTCATTCACGATTATCAATCTATCAAAGATTCCTCTGACCTGCTTTATAAAAATTTTGGAAAAGAAACTGATGAAATAAAAAAGGGTTTACAGTTTGTAAAATATTATTTTCCAAAGTACCCATTACCCCAATCCATTATCACTTTTATAGGGCCTATTAATGCAAATTTTGAAACCTCATTTGGAACGCAGGGCGACATTCTGAGTCCAGATGGCCTTGGAATAGGATTGCAGCTTCATCTTGGAAATGATTTTTCTTTTTATAAAAGCCGCGAAGGCCAGGAATTATACCCCGATTATCTTGCTAATAATTTTGATGCTGCACACATTTCCGTAAACTGTATGAGGAACATAGTGGATGATATGTATCATGATAAAAGCAATGGCAAGCCTTTAATAGAACAAATGGTAGAAAAAGGAAGAAGGATATTTTTACTTACACA
>DATCWN010000564.1:0-4302 GCA_036566285.1 Hanamia sp. | reverse complement strand
CCTTTTCAAAATCCTGTATTCCCTCAATCAATTTTTCGAACCGGATAGAAGTTCTTGGCCCGGGATAAAACTGAAAAAGCATTCCTGCAGAATAACGGCGCCACCGGGCATCCTGAAGAGGATTGGCAACCCAGGTATTGAAAGCCCAGAATAAATAACCTGTCAATCCTTTTCTTGAAGCATGCCATGCCAGCCAGGCATTTTCTGCCGGCGGCGAAAATGTATAACCATTCGGATATTCCTCAGGACATGCTGTATAAAAAGTAGTAGGCTTTCCTTGTGCTTTACGTCTCTTCAATACATCTTCATCGAAACTGAGGTAAGATGCCAGGCAATAATCATAGATATCATTTTCAATTTCAGGATGATAAGAATCACCGGCCAAGGCTATTTTCCATTGAGGGTCAATCTTTTTTAATAAAGCTATTACAGCCTGCATACTCTCAATAGGCCGCTCATCCATTGCTATGGCTGTTTTGTGAAACCAGCCCTTTTCTTTTAAATGGCTGGTAAACTTTTCCAACATGGGCTCCCAAAACGCGGTATAGGCCTCCGTACCTGGTTTAAGCGTATCTGTTTTGTTCTTACCGGTAGCTTCGTCATAATAAATAAAGCCAAGATCCCAGGTAATCATCGAATAGCAATTGATACGTTGGGTAATGCCACAGCTCATTACAAAGGATATATAGCGGTCGAACATGCTGAAATCATAATCCCATTTGCCATCCTTCTTTTTGGTCCATTTAACAAGACTCGGATCGTCAAAATGCACGTGATCGAGACCCCATGGCTGCTCAATAATATTGGCACTGATTACCTTTTGGCCTGCACTTGCGAGGTAAGTATAATAGCCTCTCATTAATTCAAAATGCTGATCGCTCCACAAGGGTACATCATGAATCCTTGCAACAGGCGCCGGATATTGCCAGATATCAAAATCGTATTTCCATTCAGCAGGAGGAGGCAATGTACGATTGAGCACTTCCACCGTAATTTTCAATGAAAATTTTTTGTCGGCCTGTATGGTAACAATGCCGGAGTATTTTCCCGCAGAGATATCGGACGGCACTTCCACCGCAAGCCATAAAGGTTGTACTGTATTGGCTTCCACAGGTAATTGATCAACAATATCAATCGGATCCGATACCAGTGAAGAATCATATTTCGTTTGAGGACCCTGGCTGCATCCTCCATTAAATTCATCCGACATTACATATCGTACAAAAGCAGGCTTTACATTTTTAGAAGAAATACGGTCGCCTTTTTTAGAAACAAGATCCGAAACCTGGAAGCTTACTGCCGGAATATTTACTTTACTCCACACCAGAATTTGTGTATGAACCTTCTCCCCTTTCCAGGCTTTTGTATTCCAGTTTGACCGCATTGGCACCGCCGGAACCTTTTCTTTTGGATACCTGATATTATCACTTCCATAACTCACGTTTATATCTTTAGAAACCTTCGACCATTCTACTAAATTGGTAACTGCCGGATTGGGCAATTCCTTGTAGTAAGTATATCCTGCCTTACTATGGCTCAAATCCTGGGCAATGATTCCCGAGCTAAACAAAAAGGTAATTAATAAAATTTTTATTTTCATTAAGGGAAGCTTGACGATGAGTAGAAAAAATTAAGTCGAATTATTTTATTTCGTTACAATTATCTTGAAGTTATCCTTCAGATAATTTTGCTGATCGCGAACAGTATAAATGGTAGTTCGTACAGGCGTTACTGTTATGCTCCTTTCAGTTTGATTATTACTCCATTTATAATTACCTACATAAGAAGCTTTCAGCGTAACACTTTCTCCTTTTTTAATACGTATTTCAGATTTCTTGTTTACATCTTTCATCATTGAAAACTGATCCCTGATAATACCATCGGAACAAATCCATTTAAAATCAAGACGGTTTTCCTGAACTTCCAAAATGGCTGATCCCGCTGCGGAATCATTCGAATAATACATTGCCGGGTGTGGAAAGTCGTAGTAAGATTTACCGACGTAAGAAGAGGATCCTGAAACCACGTAAACCGCACCTTTGTTTCCCCCTGATTCTTTCACATAAGGCGCATCATTTCCAGTGCCATTATAAAGCCCTGATGAATTGCTGAGGTTGTGTTTGGTTTTATCAAAAGTGGTAGATTTTCCGTAATGCCCTTTTATTAACCTGGAACGTTCATAAACGTGACTATGGCCAGTGAGTACCAAATCAACCTCATAGCGATCAAGAATTCTCAAAAGATTCTCCCGAATGCCAGACATGATGCCATCAGTATCAGAATCGTGGGTGCCCTTTGAATAAGGAGGATGATGCCAATAAGCTATTACCCAACCCTTATTTCTGTTGGCTTCCAGGTCTTTTTTCAGCCATTGCACCTGTGGCCCAATGGTATCGAACAGAAAATATTTACTTTCCTCTTTACCATAAGAGTCGAGGGATATAAAATGAATGTTGCCAATATCAAATGAATAAAACGCAGGGTTTTCGGATGGAACGCCGCCAGCTTCTCCATTTACAGGCATTGAAAAATTTTTATAATAGGGCGTGGTATGATTGTTCTGTGCATACGCTGCAGTAAAATCCGCATCATGATAATCATGATTGCCCGGCGACGGAAAAACAGGATATTTCTTTAGCAGATAATCTTTATAAGGGTTAAAAAATTTCGCCTGGTATTCCATATCGTTTCCATCATTGTAGGCATTATCACCCAAAAGTATCCATGCATTCAAATCGTTGGGGCCGAGGTACTTTAAAAACTCATCCCTCACTTTTGCCTGGTTAACTGACAGATAGCCGCAATCACCAAATACACCAATCCTGTAAATTCCCTCTTTGCCCGGAACAGGTAAGGTTGAAAAATAATTGTCCGCGCCATATTGAAGGGTATCCTTTATTGTTCCGATCGAATAATAATATTTGGTTTTAGGCTTTAAACCGGTAATTTTTATCTCATGTTCATTTTTCAATGATAAGTCATCTACAAAATTATCCAGGCTCCCTGACGTAGCTCCATAGCGCACCCTGCTACGTACCGCTGCATCGGTTCTCCACCTGACAACCATGCTCGTATCTGTAGCCACCTGAAGATACGGGCCACGCACAAGCTTCGGTTTATTGCTAAATTTCTCCTCTCCTTTGGCCAGCTGAGGGCTCGAGTTTTGAGCAAAGTTCTTTGAAGGCAAAAGAAATAGTAAGATACCGGATAACAATACAATTTTCTTCATGACGATTTATTTAGTTCTTAGCTACCTGAACTTCAAATATATCCTGTAAACAACTATTGGGATCACTTACGACATAAGTAGTAACAGCAGCAGTGGGTTTCACCTCAATGCTCCTGGATTTCTTATTGATCCCTTTCCAATTGTATTCACCCACATAAGAAGCTTTCAGCACTGCGGTTTTCCCTTTTTGTATTTTGATGATCGTTTTTTTATTTACATTTTTCATCATGGTGAACTGGTCGCCGATTTCACCATTGGTAGTAATCCATTTCAGATCCAGGCGATTGCCTTCTACTTCTAGTATAGGAGCACCGCCAACACTTACATCTGAATAGGGTAATGCTTTGTGCGGGAATGTTTTTTGAGTGTGATCTAAGGCCCCGGCCGAGCCGCTTACGACATATACCGTTCCTTTATTGGACTCGTCTTTTATGTAAGGGCACGAATTGTCAGTACCATTAAATTTGCCGGAAGAGTTACTCAAAAGATGTTTTTGTGGATCAAAAGTTTCCTGGAGGCCGAAATGGCCTTTCATCAACTTTGAACGTTCATAAGAATGGCTATGCCCACACAAAATAAGATCTACACCATAACGTTCCAGAATAGGGATAAAGTTTTCTCTTATTTTTCTCATCTGGGTTTCAGTATCAGAGTTGTGAGACCCCATGCTGTAGGGAGGATGATGCCAATAAACGACTATCCAATCCTTGTTTTTATTGGCTTCCAGATCTTGCTTTACCCAGCGAACCTGCCTGCCCAGCGTATCAAACAATCTGGACGGTGTTCTATCTTCTTCCCCATGAGAATCGAGGGACAAAAAATGAACATTTCCTATGTCAAACGAATAAAAAGCCTGGGTATGTGATGGAAGCCCGCCAGACTCTCCTTTGGTAGGCATAGAGAAAATATTATAATAAGCGACCTGTTTTGACTGCTGAGCATGATCTGCGGAAAATCGTTCATCATGATAATCATGATTGCCTGGCGCCGGAAACAAAGGAGATTTCCTTAATAATCCGTCTTTATAGATATTAAAAAAGTTAGCCTGGTACTCCTCATCCTTTCCAAAAGAA
>DATCWN010000475.1:0-3495 GCA_036566285.1 Hanamia sp. | reverse complement strand
AGAACGGCACATCAATATTCAGTATGCTATTATAGCCATTGGCATTATTAGTTTTACAATTTTATTTCTTCTATTGAGCAGGAGTATTATTGTCAATGAAAAGTGGATCAAATTTCTCGGCATATTGGGTTTGTTGTTGGTATTTGAATTTATTAATCTTGTCATCCATCCGTACATATCAGCAGCGACGCACCATTCACCCCTGGGCATTCTTTTAATATCAGTAGTCGTAGCTGCAGTGCTGGTACCGGTTCATCACAACGCTGAAGAATGGGTTACTCATAAAATGATCGGGAAGAATAAAAGATTACGTTTGGCAGCAGCTAAAAGAATAGTAAGAAGGCTTGAGGAAGAAGAAGGTTAGATGTGTCTGCAACAAATGTGATCCACATTCATTTATATTACTTCTATCGGTTCGCGGGACGCGTACTATGGCTACAAATCCTTAAGATCAGCCAATTTTTTCAGCAGGTTGTTTTTCCCATTTCTTCAAGGCAGTGGCCAGCTTACGGTCATTGCTCAGGCGGGGAACTTTATTTTGCCCTCCCAGTTTGCCTACACTTTTCATGTAGTTGATGAAGCCGTTTTTCTGCACCACTTTTATTTTCAGCGGATGCAGAATATTCCCCTTGATAAGGTCATCATAATAAATATTTTTATGGCGGAGATTATTATCAATTTTTTGTGCAAAGCACTCCAGGTCTTCGGGAAGGTCTTCAAATTCAATGTGCCACTCATGAAAGCTTTTTTCACCAGTGGTAGAAATATTGGGAGCTACTGTAAATTCAGTTATTCTTATATTTTCTGTAGCCGCGGCTTTGGATAAAGCATCTTCCACTTCCTCACCAATTACATGTTCTCCAAATGCTGAAATAAAATGCTTTACCCTTCCTGTAACAACAAGCCGGTAAGGATTCAATGAAATGAACTTAATAGTATCGCCAATATTATAAGCCCACAAACCGGCATTGCTGGAAATGATGAGCACATAATTTTTATTAAGCTCCACCTCTTTTAAAGTGAGCCGGGTTGGTTTCTCTTTAGCAATTTCTTCAACCGGAACAAATTCGTAGAAAATGCCACTATCGGAATTGAGTAATAATCCCGGATCTTTCTGACTATCCTGAAAAGCAAAAAAGCCTTCACTTGCCGGAAACAATTCAATGATGTCAATTTTTTTTCCGATACTCTCAAATAGTTTTGCTTTGTAAGGTTCAAAGTTTACACCACCCTGCACCAACACACTAAAGTCTGGAAAAATATCTTTAATTTTTTTCCCGGTCTTCTTTTCTAATTCATCGAAATACATTTGTATCCAAGGCGGAATGCCACTGATAAGCGTCATTTTTTCATCAATCGTTTCTTCTACAATTTTACCTAACTTTTCTTCCCAGTCATTAATACAATTGGTTTCAAAAGTAGGTAGTTGGTTGGATCTTAAATATCTTGGCACATGATGATTTACTATTCCGCTCAAACGCCCTGTGGGTATGCCGCCAATTCTTTCCAATTCAGGAGTGCCGCTTAAAAAAATCATTTTACCATTGGCAAAACTTGAATTACCGGTTTGCGCCATATAACATAACAAAGCGTTTCTTGCCGTGTTTATATGATTAGGAATAGAATCTTTTGTTATCGGAATGTATTTTATGCCACTGGTGGTGCCACTGGTTTTAGCAAAATAAATAGGTTGCCCTTTCCATAAAATATTATGTTTGCCCTGCTTTATTTTTTCAATATACTTTTTAAAATCTTCGTAAGTTCTGATGGGAACATTTTGTACATAATCGGCATGAGTTTTTATTTTTTCAAAATTATGTTCTTTACCAAACTCAGTTTTTGCCGCGGTTTTTATCAATGAATTAAAAATGCTGTCCTGATCCGAAACAGCAGTGAACATTGATCTCCTTATCTGTTTGTATATGTAGGTTGCAAATGGTTTTGCCAGAAATGATTTGAACTTCATTTTCAATAAGCTAATCGTTAATTACAAATTTAAAGATAAATATTTTAATGAAATTATATAACAATAAGGTGAAAGTTAAGTAGAAAAATCCATAAATTATTTTCCCTCACTATCGACCCTCGGGAGGTCAGGCTAGAGTAAAAAAATACATTCTAAATCTAAAATCTTGTCTTAAATATCAATAAGGTAATGTGATACTTTCCGGCTCTATAAATTCATGGTTAAAATCATTGATCAAATAACTTATGGGCGAGTCGGGAAACGTAATAATATCTTTCATAGTAAGGCCCCAGGGTTTCCAGTAATTGGCCAAAACCTGTCCGTACATTTTATCATCCCAGGGCTTAAATAAAGGTTTTCCATTTTGTGCCTGCAAAGGAATGGATTGCACCTGTACTTTTTCTTCATCCTGTTTTATCTCATATTGGGCAGAAGCATTCAATAAATAATTGGAATAAATAAATCTTCCGCAAAGCTCTTCAAACTGCACGGCGTGAAGTGTTTTATTTTCAATTTTATCAAGAAGTTCTTTGTGGTATTTTTTGTTTTCCTCATTATCCTGCAAGCAGGCTACTATTCCAAAGTCATTCATGCCCAACGAAAAATTAAGGTTATTGGTCTCATCTTTATAATTAAAAACGTCTTTGGAGATTTTTATTTTTACCACTTTTATGCTCCACGGATGGATGCCTTCAAATTCCATAGGAACCACCAGCGACTGCAGCATCAAATGAAGGATTTCAAATTTTCGCGTAAGCATGGGCGATAAGGAAAACTGTTCTCCCTTTGCACTTTGCTTCTTAATTCCATAAATTATATCATGGTACAAAATGCCGTAAACTAATTTTGCCATCCATTGAAACAAACGTACTTCTGGTATTTTTTTTACTTCTTCAAATCCTGATGAGAAGGCTTTCTTTATTTCTTCTTCCAAAGGATCCAAAGCATTTTTTGTTACATGTGCCGCACAGGGGAGCGTAAGGTCCTGGTACTTTACCGCGTTTTGCCCCAGCATGGTAATCGTTTTATCTCTCAGAGAATAACGATCAAGGATCCATTCAGGGAAAACAGAAACCTTTTCTTCATCAGCACTTACTTTTTCACCGGTTAAAAAACATTCGTCAGCATTAAAAGTGAAACTACCAAAAGGATTATAAAGCAGTATGGCCATTGTTGTAAAAATTGGATTCTTTTTTATAAGTGGCAAAGATAATAAGTAAAGACAATTCTTTCCTTTATGCAGACAGATCGCGACCTGTCCCTACTTCCTTCATGGGAAACAGACTGCTGCATGTCGCTACAAATGCTTCCACACTCATCGCATCTTCTACTTTGAAATTTCCAATCCGCGTTCTGCGCAGCTTGCTAAGATAACCGCCGCAGCCCAACGCCTCCCCGAAATCATTGGCCAGACTTCGTATATATGTGCCCGTGGTACAAACCACTTTAAAAGTAATTACAGGCATTTCTATAGAAGTAATTTCAAACTTATGAATGGTTATTTTCCTCGGCTCCATAATTACTTCTTT